>JARLGR010000079.1 GCA_031292665.1 Mycobacterium sp.
ATTCGTTCATGCACGCCACGCCGTTTTCGTGCGAAGACGTCTTCGTATTGGCGAAGCGGTACCGCGGCGCACGTGGTCTGCGGCGGCTATCGGAGGTGCTGCCTCTGGTTGACGGTGGCGCAGCGTCGCCCAAGGAAAGCTGGTTGCGTCTGCTTCTCATTGATGCCGGTCTGCCGAAAGCGACAACGCAGATACCGGTCAACGACGGCTGGCGGTCAGTCGGTGTGCTGGATATGGGCTGGGAGGAGTACATGGTCGCCGTCGAATATGACGGAGACCAACACCGCATCGACCGAAGGCGATACGTCAAGGACATCAGTCGATTAGCGAAGTTCGCCGAGCTGGGCTGGATTGTGATCCGAGTCGTCGCCGAGCATCGACCGGACGACATCATCGGCCGCGTCCACCAAGCGCTCACCAGCCGCGGCTATCAGCGAGATCGACGTTAGCGCGCGACCTACTCGTACTTTTCCGCGGTGCTGTCGATTTCGACGCGCTGACGGCCGCGCGCCCTGGCCACCAGGTGCGCCAGCGCGTGATCGGAACCCGGCGGCAACGCGTCCGTCGGCCACCACCGCAGGTCCTGGGACTCTTCGCTGATAGCGATCTGCGCGCCGGCCGGCGCGTGCGCGACGAACTGCAGGTCCAGGTGACGGGTCGGCACGCCCAGCGAGCAGGTGACCGGGTGGACGTGCACGGCGGCCAGCTCGGGCTCGATGCGCAGGTCGGCGACGCCGGATTCCTCGGTGGCCTCGCGCAACGCGGCGGAGTCGATGTCGGCGTCGTCGTCGTCGCAGTGCCCGCCCAGCTGCACCCACCGGCCCAGGCGGGGGTGCAAGGTCAGCAGCACCCGGCCGCCGGTGTGGTCGAGCACCAGCGCAGACGCGGTGACGTGGCCAGGTACGCATTCGCGGCGGCAGGCGTCGGGGCGGGCGTGCACGAAGGCAAGGACGGCGTGCCGCAGCGAGTCCTGGGCGTCATCGGGGGCCCGCCAGTCCATCAGGATCGAGATCGCCGACTCCCGGACGGTCACCGCGCTCACTTCCGGATCAGCAGATCGGCGACCTCGGCCGGGTTGTGGACACCGGCCGCCTCGTGGGGGTAGCCGATGGCGATGGCCCCCAGCGGCTCCCAGTCGCGAGGTAGCTCCAGCTCCGCGCGGACCAGGTCGGCGGCGAAGATCGTCGAGCCGATCCAGCAGCTGCCCAGCCCTCGCACCGCCAACGCGACCAGCAGGGCCTGCACGGCCGCTCCGACCGCGACAGTGAACATGGTGTGCTCGGCGTCGGCGCGGGCCGCGTCGGGATAGGCGTGGGCGCCGTCGGGGACCAGGAACGGGATGACGACTTCGGGCGCGTCGTAGAGGATCTGGCCGCGCGCGACCCGCCGGTCGATTGCGTCGGCGGGTCTGCCGTCATCGGTGAGGTCCGCGCGCCACCGGTCCTTCATGCGGTCCAGCAGCCGGGTGCGGATCGCCGGTGTCTGCAGCCAGACGAACCGGACCGGCCGGGTATGGTGGGGCGCCGGCGCGGTGAGGGCCTCGGCGACCGCCGCCGTGATGAGGTCCGGGGGCACCGGCTCGGCGGCGAATCGGCGCACCGACCTGCGCAACAGCTGGGCCTGCCGGCGGCCCATCTGGAGGGCTTCGGCGGTGCCCAGCCAGAACAGGTCCTCTTCGCCGGGACGCAACAACTGCCGGGCGGTGGTGCCGTCGTCGGTGATGGCGAGCCCGCGCACCACGGCCACCGGCATCCCGGTCAGCTTGCCCTTGACCAGATCGGCGGCCGCCGCGATCTCGTCGGCGATCGCGACCTCGGTGACGAGCAGCTCGTTGCCGTGCCGGTCCACGGTCCCGGAATAGCTGTGCAGCACGGCCAGGCCGGCCGCGCCGACCGCCGCATCGACCTGCCCGTTGCGCCATGCGCGGCCCATGGTGTCGGTGACGACCACGGCGACGTCGACGCCGAGCCGCTCACGCAGCCCGGTGCGCAACGCCGCGGCGCTGGCGTCGGGATCGACCGGCAGCAGCGCCAATTCGTCCCGGTCGACGTTGGATCCGTCCACGCCCGCGGCGGCCTGAACCAGACCGAGCCGGTTCTCCGTGATCAGGGTTCGGCCCTTGCGCGCCAGCACGCGCACCGCTTCGTCGTCGACCAGCTTGCGCCGGAGCCGATCGCGCTCCTCGGGATCCTGCGGCGCCGGCACCAGCCGGCCCTCGCACTTGGACACCACCTTGCTGGTCACCACCACGACGTCGCCGTCGCGCAGCCATGGCGTGGCCGTGGCAATTGCCGCGGGCAGGTCGTCGCCGGGCCGGAACTCCGGAAGCCCGGTGACGGGCAGGATCTCGACAGCCGAACCGGTGCCGTGCTCGGTCACGCCGCCACGCCCGCCAGGTCCAGCCCGGCGCGGACCATCTCGGCCGTCGCCGTGGGATCGCTCATCAACAGCGGTATCGAGCGCACCGCGACCCCCTCGATGTCGAAACCAGCCGCGTCGCCCTCGTGCACCAGCCAGCAGTCCAGTATCCCGGTGGCGCGCCGTGAGCCGTAGTGGCGGCCCACGGCCTGCGCGGTGGACTCGACCCCGATCACGGTGAGGCATTCGTCGGCCATGCCGCGCAACGGCTTTCCACCGATGATCGGCGAGTAGCCGACGACCGGCGCGGGGGCCGCACGCAACGCGGCGCGCATCCCGGGGACGGCCAGAATGGCCCCGACGCTGACCACGGGGTTGGACGGCGCCAGCATGATGACGTCGGCGTCGGCGATGGCCGTCAGCGCTTCGGTTGTGGCGCCGGCCTTCTCGGCGCCGACGAACGCGAAGCTGTGGGTGGGTACCTGGGCCCGGTAGCGCACCCACCACTCCTGGAAGTGAATGGCCCGACGGCTGCCGTCGGCCGGGTCGGTGATCACCACGTGGGTCTCGCTGCGGTCGTCGCTGGCCGGCAGCAACCGCGCGCCCGGTTGCCAGCGGTCGCACAACGCCGTGGTGATCTGCGACAGCGGGTAACCGGCGTTCAGCATCTGGGTGCGCACCAGATGGGTACCCAGGTCGCGGTCGCCCAACTGGAACCAGTCCGGCTGCACGCCGTAGCGCGCCAATTCCTCTTTGGCGTGCCAGGTTTCGTCGCGGTGACCCCACCCTCGCTCCGGGTCGACGCCTCCACCTAAGGTGTACATGCAGGTGTCCAGATCCGGACAGACACGCAGCCCGTGAATCCAGGCGTCGTCGCCGATATTGACGATCGCCGTTAGTTCGTGGTTGCCGGCTACCGCATCCGGGCCCTGTTGAGCAGCGAACTGACCGAGCCCGAGCAGCTGCTGGACGCCCAGCAGGAAGCGGGCGCCGCCGACGCCGCCGACCAGAACGGTGACCTTCACTTGAGCTTCACAGGGCCTGACAGTACCGCCCAACCACGCCTGGCGGCGGGGCCCGTTCAGACGATCCGTAAGAGAAGATGAGGCCAATGTGATCGACACGCCGAGGGCCCAAGGCAACAGAAACGCCGATATTCGGTCACGAGATGATATGGAAATGCGCTCAAGTGCTTGACCCAGCAGGTCAACCCGTGTCTAATCACAACAGTGTCATTTCCCGGTTGGCCGGCCGATTCCGGTGTCGCAGGCCGAGATTCGATCACTTGTTCGAATTGTCTGTACATCAGAACAGAGCGAAATACTCACTCTCTCCACCAATTTGAGGAGGCGGACGACCGTATGTCTTACGACCATCTTCGGGGCGTCATGGCAAACGCAACGCACATCACCGTGAGCCCGGCCCCGGCCGCGCTTCCCCGCCCGCACCTGACTGTGGTTCCCGATTTCTCAGTCGAATTCGAAGCCGAACCCCTGCCTTTGACCCCGGACCAGTGGCAGGACCGTGCGCTCTGCGCGCAAACGGATCCCGAGGCCTTCTTCCCCGAAAAGGGCGGCTCCACCCGGGAGGCCAAAAAGATCTGCCTCGGCTGCGAGGTGCGCCATGAGTGCCTGGAGTACGCCCTGGAGCATGACGAGCGGTTCGGCATTTGGGGCGGCCTGTCCGAACGCGAGCGCCGGCGCCTCAAGCGCGGCATCATCTGACGCGCGTACGTACGCGGGGGATTACTCTTCGTCGATCGTCGGGTCGATGACCGAGGGGTCGACATCCAGGTAGATCGCGACCTGAGCCACCAGGATCTCGTGCAGCAAGTCGCCTAGTTCGAGGGTGTCCTTGGCTCGTCGCTCGATCGGCTTGCGGAACAACACTATTCGCGCCCGTGTGGCATTGCCCCGGACGTCCACGCCGGCCGGAATCAACCGGGCCAGTGCGATCGGCCCGTCGGCGACGACCTCGGGCGGCCACTCCACGCTGTCGGGGTCCCTGGCGGCGATCCGGGGGATTTCATCGACTGCCACGTCGAGTTCGGACAGTCGATCCTGCAAGCGCCGCTCGATGGGTTCGTAGGCCTCCAGCACCGCCATGTCGAACCGCTCGGCCCGGCTGCGCCACCCCGGCACGGTGGGCGGCAACAGCGGGCCGCGCATGTCCCGGCCGCGTCGGGATGACCGGTGTACGGCCGATCGGCGCGCAGCAGGCCCGTCCGGGGACGGATCGCTTCGCGAGGAGCTGCGAGAATCGCCCACGCGCCGATGGTAACGGTTGCACATCGCGGGTCGAGCGGATGCGCGTGTCCGGCGCTTCGGCAGCGTTTCCGCACGATAGCCTGTCGATCGTGAACGTTCCCCGTCGCTGTTGCCGGCCCGGGTGTCCGCACTACGCCGTGGCGACCCTGACGTTCGTCTACTCGGACTCGACGGCGGTCGTGGGTCCCCTCGCCACCGCGCGCGAGCCGCACTCGTGGGATCTGTGCGTGGGCCACGCCGGCCGGATCACCGCGCCCCGCGGATGGGATCTGGTGCGGCACGCCGGCCCGCTGCCGATCCCCAGCAATCCCGACGAGGACGACCTGGTCGCCCTGGCCGATGCGGTGCGCGAGGGAGGCCCGGCCGATCGCGGCCGCGGCGGCACCGGGGCGCCGCTGAACGGCTTCGCCGATGCGCACCTTCATCCCACCGGGGCGCATGCGACCGCGCCGAGCAGCGGTGTGCTCGCGTCTCCCGAGCACCGTTCGGGACGCCGCCGCGGGCACCTGCGGGTGTTGCCCGACCCCTCTGACTAGGTCTGGCCTGGCACTGGCCCAGCCACGTTCGACGCACGCGGAGTCCGGCTGCAACCGGTGCGATCCACGTCACTGCGGGCCGATAGGCTGACGGCCAAGAGTTCACGTCGTCAGGAGTTCCGCATGTCTCGGCCCGCCGCGACTGTTCACCGTGTCGTCAAGGCGTACGACGTGCGCGGGCTGGTCGGCGAAGAGCTCGACGAGTCGCTGGTCACCGAGCTGGGCGCCGCCTTCGCAAAGCTGATGCGTGGCCAGGGCGCCCGGCAGGTGGCGATCGGCCACGACATGCGTGACAGTTCGCCGGCGCTGGCGGCCGCGTTCGCCGCCGGGGTGACCGGCCAGGGCCTGAACGTGGTGCGGATCGGCCTGGCGTCCACCGATCACCTCTACTTCGCCTCGGGGCTGCTGGACTGCCCCGGCGCGATGTTCACCGCCAGCCACAACCCGGCGGCCTACAACGGGATCAAGCTGTGCCGGGCCGGCGCCAAACCCGTCGGCGCCGACACCGGTTTGCGCGTCATCAGCGACGACGTCATCGCCGGCGTCGAGCGCTACGACGGGCCGTCCGGAACCGTCTCCGACCGGGACGTGCTGGACGACTACGGCACCTTCCTGCGTTCGCTGGTGGACACGTCCGGGCTGCGCCCGTTGCGGGTGGCCGTGGACGCCGGCAACGGGATGGCCGGCCACACCGCGCCCGCGGTGCTCGGCGCGATCGACGCGATCACCCTGCTGCCGTTGTACTTCGAGCTCGACGGCTCCTTTCCCAACCACGAGGCCAACCCGCTGGACCCGGCCAACCTGGTGGACCTGCAGAAATTCGTCGGCGCCGTCGGTGCTGATATAGGGCTGGCGTTCGACGGGGACGCCGACCGTTGCTTCGTGATCGACGAACGCGGCCGGCCCGTGTCGCCGTCGACGGTGACCAGCCTGGTGGCCGCCCGCGAGCTGGGCCGCGAGATCGGCGCCACGATCATCTACAACCTGATCACGTCCCGCGCGGTGCCCGAACTGGTCACCGAGCGAGGCGGCACACCGCTGCGCTCCCGGGTCGGGCACTCTTATATCAAGGCGCTGATGGCCGAGACCGGCGCGATCTTCGGCGGCGAGCATTCCGCGCACTACTACTTCCGCGACTTCTGGGGCGCGGACTCAGGGATGCTGGCGGCGCTGTACGTGTTGACGGCCCTCGGCGAGCAGCAGCGGCCGCTGTCGGAGCTGACCGCCGACTACCAGCGCTACGAGTCGTCCGGCGAAATCAACTTCCACGTGGTCGACGCGCAGCGGTGCGTGGACGAGGTGTTGAAGTCTTTCGGCTCCCGGACTCAGTACATCGATCACCTCGACGGGGTGACGGTCGACCTGGGCGACGGCAGCTGGTTCAACCTGCGCAACTCCAACACGGAACCATTGCTGCGGCTCAACGTCGAGGCCCGCACGGCCGAGGACGTCGAGGCGGTGGTCGCGCAGGTCAGTGCGGGAATTGCAGCGGTCGCCGCCCACGAGGCGCCGGCGGAGGCGGCGCCGTGAGCGCCACCCGGGCCATCGACCTGGAAGACACCGAGGGCCTGCTCGCCGCCGATCGCCACGGCCTGCTGCGCGCCGCGTCGTCGGCCGGCGCACAGGTGCGCGCGATCGCCGCGGCGGCCGACGAGGGCGCGCTGGAC
>JARLGR010000080.1 GCA_031292665.1 Mycobacterium sp.
CGGCGTAGCCCGTCTCGTCGTACATCAGCGGGCTGCCGTTCTTCCACAGCGACTGATGAGTGTGCATACCGGAGCCGTTGTCGCCGAACAGCGGCTTGGGCATGAACGTGACGGTCTTGCCCGCCTGCCACGCGGTGTTCTTGACGATGTACTTGTACAGCATCATGTCGTCGGCCGCGTGCAGCAGCGTGTTGAACTTGTAGTTGATCTCGGCCTGGCCGCCGGTGCCCACCTCGTGGTGGCCCTTCTCCAGGCTGAAGCCGGACTTGATCAGGTTGGTCAGCATCCTGCCGCGCAGGTCGACGTAGTGGTCCACCGGAGCGACGGGGAAATACCCGCCCTTGGGACGCACCTTGTAGCCGAGGTTGGGGCTGCCGTCGAGTTCGTTCGGCGAGCCGGTGTTCCACCAGCCGGAGATCGAGTCGATCTCGTAGAACGAGCCGTTGGTACGCGAATCGAAGCTGATCGAGTCGAAGATGTAGAACTCGGCTTCGGCGCCGAAGTAAGCGGTGTCGGCGACGCCGGTGCTGATCAGGTAGTTCTCGGCCTTGCGGGCGATGTTGCGCGGGTCGCGCGAGTACGGCTCGAGGGTGAACGGGTCGTGCACGAAGAAGTTGAGGTTCAGTGTCTTGGCTTCATTGAACAAGTCAATCTGCGCCGTCGCGGGGTCGGGCAGGAGCAGCATGTCGGATTCGTGGATGGACTGGAATCCGCGAATCGACGAGCCGTCGAAGGCCAAGCCGTCCTCGAAGACGCTCTCGTCGAAAAACGAAACCGGAATCGTGAAGTGCTGCATGATGCCCGGCAGGTCACAGAACCGGACGTCGACAAACTCGACGTTCTGGTCTTTAACGAGTTTGAAGATGTCGTCGGGTGTCGTTTCCGTCACAGAATGCTCCTTTACTAGTGCGATCCGCGGCCTGACGCTAGGGAGCACATGTTGCCCGCAAGTCAACGCGGTGTTTCGCGGAGGTTACGTGACCATGCCGCCCGCAGCACACTCCGGTTAGCCCGGCGGGTTCTATTGTGGGGCCATGGACCGCAAGATCGTATCTGGTCCGGTGCGTAAACGCATCGTTTCGTCGCGTCCGTATGCCGAGCCGACCGGGGAGCCGAGCAGATGACCCAGGGATCGCGTTCCGCCTACCCGGGCGAGAGGCTCGGGTTGCCGGAGAGCGGGCCGGGATCGCTGGCGCCGGTGGGGCGCCGGGTGGCCGCCCTGACGATCGACTGGCTGATCGCCTACGGCCTGGCGGCGCTGGCCCAGGCGTTCGGGACCTTCTCCGGGCTCATGCTGTCGACCGCGGTGCTGGTGATCTGGTTTGCGCTCGGCCTGATAGCGGTGCGGCTGTTCAGCTTCACACCCGGGCAGCTGGCGCTCCGGCTGCAGGTGGTCTCGGTGGACGGGCGGGTGCCGGTGGGGATCGGCCGGCTCGCGGTGCGTGGCCTGCTGCTCGCGGTCGTCGTCCCGGCGTTGTTCACCGACTGGGACGGGCGCGGGCTGCACGATCGGCTCAGCGGAACGGCGGTGGTGCGGCGGTAGCGTGCGCTACCTGCGGCGCACGGTGCGCTGCACCCCTCGCATCTTGCCGGCGTTGGGCAGCGGCCCCTTCGGCACGACGGCCGAACCGGTCCGCGTTCCTAACGCGGCCAGCCGCGACTCCAGCGAGTCCATCTGTTTGACGGTGATGTTGTTCGGCAGGCGGGTCAGGTGGCGCTCCAGCTTGGCCAAGGGAACCTCGTCGTCGCCGCCACCGACGACGATGTCGTAGATCGGCACGTCGCCGATGAGCCGCGCGGTGCGCTTCTTCTCCTGGGCCAGCAGCGGTTTGACGCGGGCCGCCGACCCCTCGCCGACCAGGATGACGCCGGGCCGGCCGAGCACCCGGTGGACCGCGTCGAAGTGACCCGTCGCCGCCACGCCCGGGGTCACCCGCCACTTGCCGCGCAGGTTGTCCAGCACCCACGCCGCGGCGCCGGTCTGACCGTCGGCCTTCTTGTAGATCGCCTTCTGGGCGCGGCGGCTGAAGATGATGAAGGCCACCAACCCGCCCAGCACAACGCCGAAGGGGATCAAGGTGATCATGGTGAACCCGCCGGCGAAGACCCCGACGGCCACCGACGCCCCGACGATCAGCACGAACGCGCCGATCATGTACGGCAGCAGGCGCTTGTCCTCCTGGCGCTGAATGTTGAACGCCTGCCACAACTGGGCGCGGCGCTCCTTCGCGGCGGCCTTGCGGGCGGCCGCGGCCTGCGCCCTCGCGGCCTTGGTCTCAGCGGCGGTGCGGGTTTTTGCCATAGTCAAAGAATACGTAGTTGCCCGGGGCGCCCGGACGGCTATGTCGCCGCGACATCCGGGGCCCGGCCACCGGCGGCCTGCTGGTACAGGCGCCCCGCCCGGTAGGACGATCGCACCAGCGGCCCGGCCAGCACACCGGCGAAGCCCAGCCCCTCGGCATACTGCGCGAACTCGACGAATCCCTCGGGCCTGACCCACCGCTCGACAGGGTGGTGACGCGACGAGGGGCGCAGGTACTGCGTGATGGTGACGATGTCGCAGCCCGCGTCACGCAGGTCGGCCAGGGCGGTACGCACCTCGTCGGGGGTCTCGCCCAGGCCGAGGATGAGGTTGCTCTTGGTGACCAGGCCGAAGTCGCGCGCCGCGGTGAGGACGCCGAGGCTGCGCCGGTAGGTGAAGGCGGGCCGGATCCGCTTGAAGATGCGCGGCACGGTTTCGACGTTGTGCGCCAGGACCTCCGGGCGCGACTCGAAGACCTCGGCCAGCCGGGCGGGCTCGCCGTTGAAGTCGGGGATCAAGAGCTCGACGCCGGTCGACGGGTTGAGCTCTTTGATGGCGCGCACCGTCGCCGCGTACAGCCAGGCTCCGCCGTCGGGCAGGTCGTCGCGGGCGACGCCGGTGATGGTGGCGTAGCGCAGCCCCATCGTGCGGACGCTCTCGGCGACCCGCCGGGGCTCGTCGCGGTCCGGCGGCGCGGGCTTGCCCGTGTCGATCTGGCAAAAGTCGCAGCGGCGGGTGCACTGGTCACCGCCGATGAGGAAGGTGGCTTCCCGGTCCTCCCAGCATTCGAAGATGTTGGGGCAGCCGGCCTCTTCGCAGACGGTGTGCAGACCCTCGCGCCCCACCAGTCCCTTGAGCGCGGTGTACTCCGGCCCCATCCGGGCGCTGACCCGAATCCACGGCGGCTTGCGTTCGATGGGGGTCTGCGCGTTGCGCACCTCCAGGCGCAGGAGTCGGCGGCCCGGCGGAACCGCCGCGGCGGCGACATCAGGCCCGGGTGCGACAGTCACATCGCCGATGCTACGCGCGCGGCGGGCACGTGGTCCCGCACCGGCAGGACGCCGTCCAGGGCGTCGCAGACGGCGGAGGCGACCGCCGCCCGGACGTGGTCGACGGTCACCGTGCGTTGCAGTTCGGCCGACAACGACGTCACCCCGGCGTCGCTGATGCCGCACGGCACGATGGTGCCGAACGCGTCGAGGTCGCAATCGCAGTTGAGCGCAAACCCGTGCAGGGTGGTGGCCCGCGATACGCGTACCCCGATGGCGGCGACCTTGCGCGCGGGCCTACCGCCGCCGGCCGGCGCCCAGACCCCGGACCGGCCGTCGACCCGGATCGTGTCCAGGCCCAGATCGCCACACACCTTGATCAGCGATTCCTCAACGCGGCGAACGTAATTCACCACGTCGAGCGGTTCGGCCAATCCGACGATCGGATAGCCGACCAACTGGCCCGGGCCGTGCCAGGTGATCTTGCCGCCGCGGTCGGTGTCGACGACGGGGGTGCCATCTGCGGGCCGTTCGTGCGGCTCGGTGCGCCGCCCCGCGGTATAGACCGGGGGGTGCTGCAGCAGCAGCAGCGTGTCGCGGCCGCCGGCGACCCGGGCGTCGGCCAGGTCGCGCTGCAGCTGCCAGGCCGTGCGGTAGTCGACGATTCCGAGCTGGCGGACGTCGACCGGGGTCTGCGACGACCGGATGGATTCGGTCACTTTTGTGACGCTACCTGCTGGCGACCATCCCGGCGACGAGGCGTTGGTCACCCCGCCACGCTGGGCGCGGCTAATCGTGGTCGCGGCGGGCGGTGGCGTAGGAGAGCGCCTCGCCGATGGTGTTGTGGCGGAACTGGAAACCGGCGCGTTCCAGCGCGGACGGGATGGCGCGCTGACCGGTGAGCAGCCCCTCGTCGGCGAATTCGCCCACGGTGGCGCGGATCACAAAACCGGGCGCCATCAGCGGGGTCGGGCGGTGCAGCGCGTGCCCGAACGCTGTGGTGAACTCGGCGTTGGTGACGGGGGCCGGTCCGGTCATGTTCACCGGTCCGGACAGCGACGGGTTGAAGATCGCGAACAGCAGTGCCCGCACCTCGTCTTCCAGGCTGATCCACGACATGTACTGACGGCCACTCCCCAGCCGCGCGCCGAGCCCCGTCGCGAACAGCGGCCGCATCATGCGCAGCGCACCACCGGCCGGGGACAGCACCACGCCCGTGCGGGCCAGCACCACCCGGGCGCCGCCGTACTGGGCCGGCAGCGTCGCGGCTTCCCAGTCTTGGCATAGCTGCGCCAGGAAACCGCTACCCGCCCGGTCGTTCTCGTCGACCACCCGGTCCCTGGTGTCGCCGTAGTAGCCCACCGCGCTGGCGTTGATCAGCGTGCCGACGCCGGCGTCGGCGACGGCGCCGGCCAGCACCTCGGTGGGAGAGATGCGGCTGTCGCGCAGGCCCTGCTTGAACGAGCCCGACCATCGGCGCCGACCGATGTTGACGCCGCACAGGTTGACGACGGCGTCGACGTCGCTCAGCGCGTCGGCGTCGAACTCGCCGCTCTGTGGATTCCAGTGCAGTTCCTCGGAATTCGCCGGCGCGCGGCGCACGATGCGCCACACCGTGTGGTCGGCGGCGCGTAGCGCGGCGGCCAGGGCGGACCCGATCAGGCCGGAGGAACCCGCTATCGCGATGACGGCCGTACGATCAGCTTCAGCCACGTTCGCCCGTCCTTCGCCTGTTCTTCTTAAAGGCCCAGATCGGCCTCGAACGCGCCCTCTTCGAGCCGGTTCTTGATCGTGGTGAGGAAACGTCCGGCGTCGGCGCCGTCGATCAGGCGGTGGTCGTAGGTCAGCGGAAGGTAGCAGACCGAGCGCACCCCGATCGATTCGTTGCCGGCCTCGTCGACGACCACCCGTGGCCGTTTGACGATGGCCCCGGTGCCCAACATGGCGGCCTGCGGCGGAACCAGGATCGGGGTGTCGAACAACGCGCCCTGGCTGCCGATGTTGGTGATCGTGAAAGTGCCACCGGACAACTCGTCGGGTTTGAGGTTGCCCGAGCGGGCGCGCGCGGCGATGTCGGCGATCGCCCTGGCCAGCCCTGCCAGCGACAGGTCGCCGGCGTTGTGGATGACGGGGGAGAGCAGGCCCTGCTCGGTGTCGACCGCGAAGCCGAGGTGCTCGGCGTCGTAGTAGGTGATCTCCTTGGTGTCCTCGTTGTAGCTGGCGTTGATGTTGGGGTGCACCTTCAGGGCGTCGATCACGGCCCGGGCGATGAACGGCAGGAAGGTCAGGTTCACCCCCTCGCGCTCGGCGAACGCCGCCTTGGCCCTCGCCCGCAACCCGACAATCCTGGTCATGTCGACCTCGTGGGTCTGGGTGAGCTGGGCGGTGGCCTGCAGGGATTCGCGGGTCTTGGCGGCGGTGATCTGACGGATCCGGCTGGCCTTCTGCGTGGTGCCGCGCAGGTGTGCCAGTGCGGGCGCCGATGCCGCCGCGGGCGCCTGCGCGGGAGCCGGGGCGCTCGCGGCCCGCTGCTGGCGCTCGGCCGCGGCAAGGACGTCTTGTTTACGGATGCGACCGCCCACCCCGGTGCCGGTGAGCTCCGCGAGATTTATCCCGTTCTCGGAGGCCAGTTTTCGCACCAGCGGCGTCACGTACGGTGTGCCGTCTCCACCCGAGGCCGCGTCCTGCGCGGCCGGCTCGGCTTGTGCCGGTGCGGGTTTCGGCGCCGGTTGCGGCTTGGGCTCCGGTGCCGGAGCGGGTGGGGGCGCGGGTTGCGGCGTGGGTTCGGGTTTCGCCTCGGCTTTGGGTTCGGGCTTGGGTTCGGGTGCCGGCGGGGCCGGGGCAGCGGACGGGGCGCCCCCGTCCGAGGTGGCGCCGATGCGCGCCAACTCGCCGCCCACCGGCACGGTGTCGTCCTCCTCGGCGGTGATGCTGATCAGGACGCCGGCCACCGGAGACGGGATCTCCGTGTCGACCTTGTCCGTGGACACTTCCACCAGCGGATCGTCGACCTGGACCGAATCGCCCACCTTCTTCAGCCACCGGGTCACGGTGCCCTCGGCCACCGACTCGCCCAGCTCCGGCATCAGCACCGGGGTGGCGTCACCAGAACCGCCGCCCGACGGCTGCGGCGCCGGTGCCGCAGGTTCCGGCTCGGGTTCCTGTTGCGCCTGTGGTTCGGGCTCCGGTTGACTCGGGGCCGGGGCGGGCGCCTCCGAAGCTCCGCCGGCCGCCTCGCCTCGTGGCCCCCCTTGCGCCCCCCCTTGTTCCGAGGCGTCGCCGATGAGGGCCAGTTCCCCGCCCACCTCGACGGTGTCGTCCTCCTGAGCGATGATCTTGGTCAGCACACCCGCGGCCGGCGACGGGATTTCGGTGTCGACCTTGTCGGTGGACACTTCGACGAGCGGCTCGTCGAGTTCAACCGTGTCGCCTTCCTGCTTGAGCCAGCGGGTGACCGTCCCCTCGGTGACGCTCTCACCGAGTGCCGGCATCTGGACGGATAAGGCCATCTCTTCTGACTCCTCGATCGCTCGTGGGTCGGGGCACGTCGTACATTTAGCTACCAACGCGGTGCAGCCGGTGCAGCATCGAACTAGCTATCCGAAACTATCCTGTCACTGCGCGCCCGTCGGCACTCATTCAGGGCGGGGCGCGCTCGCTTGCCAGCCTCGACCGAACCCGGTTGCTACGGTGTGGCGACCCACTGAGATCGCGGAGGTCCGATGCCGGCAACACAACACGCGCCCCAGCAGTTCGTCGAGAGCGCGGACGGCACGCGCATAGCGGTCTACGAGGAGGGCAACCGCGAGGGCCCCCCCGTCGTGCTGGTGCACGGCTTCCCGGACTCGCACGTGCTCTGGGACGGTGTCGTGCCGTTGCTGGCCGAGCGGTTCCGAGTCGTCCGCTACGACAATCGCGGGGTTGGCATGTCGTCGGCGCCCAAGCCGGTTTCCGCCTACACCATGGAGCACTACGCGGACGACTTCGCCGCGGTCATCGCCGAGCTGAGCCCCGGCGAGCCGGTGCAGGTGCTGGCCCACGACTGGGGTTCGGTCGGCATCTGGGAGTACCTGACCCGGCCCGGAGCCGGTGACCGGGTCGCTTCCTTCACGTCGGTGTCCGGTCCCAGCCTGGACCAACTCGCCGAGTACATCTTCGGCGGCCTGCGGCGGCCCTGGCGCCCGCGAACCTTCGTGCGGGCGCTCAGCCAAGCGCTGCGGCTGACCTACATGCTGTTCTTCTCGATACCGGTGCTGGCGCCGCTGGCGCTGCGGCTGGTGCTGTCGAGCGCGGCGATCCGGCGCAACATGGTCGACAACGTCCCCGTCGAGAAGATCCATCACTCCGAGAAGCTGGCCAGCGATGCCGCCCGGTCGGTGAAGACCTATCCCGCCAACTACTTTCGGTCCTTCTCCCGCAAGTGGCCGATTCCCGTGATCGACGTGCCGGTCCAGCTCATCGTCAACACGCAAGACCGCTACGTGCGGCCCTACGGGTACGACGACACGGCGCGCTGGGTGCCGCGGCTGTGGCGCCGCGACATCAAGGCCGGTCACTTCTCGCCGATGTCGCATCCGCAGGTGATGGCCGCCGCCGTCCGCGACTTCGCCGATATGGCCGACGGCAAACGCCCGAGCCGGGCCCTGCTGCGCGCGCAAGTCGGGCGACCCCGTGAGGAGTTCGGCGACACCCTGGTCGCGGTCACCGGGGCCGGCAGCGGGATCGGCCGCGAGACGGCGTTCGCGTTCGCGCGCCGGGGCGCCGAGGTGGTCGTCAGCGATATCGACGAGGCCGCGGTCAAGGAGACCGCCGCCGAGATCGCCGCGCACGGCGGCCAGGCTCACCCGTACGTGCTCGACGTGTCCGACGCCGACGCGGTCGAGGCTTTCGCCGAGCGGGTCAGCGCCGAACACGGAGTCCCCGACATCGTGGTCAACAACGCCGGCATCGGGCACGCGGGAGGCTTCCTGGACACCCCCGCCGAGCAGTTCGACCGCGTGCTGGACGTCAACTTCGGCGGCGTGGTCAACGGCTGCCGGTCATTCGGGCGGCGCCTGGTCGAACGCGGCAGCGGCGGGCACATCGTCAACGTGGCGTCGATGGCCGCCTATGCGCCGTTGCAGTCGCTGAGCGCCTACTGCAGCTCCAAGGCGGCGACCTACATGTTTTCCGACTGCCTGCGGGCCGAGCTCGACAGCGCCGGGGTCGGGCTGACGACGATCTGCCCCGGTGTCATCAACACCAACATCATCCAGACCACCCGGATCGACGCGCCCGTGGGCAGGGGCGAGCAGGTCGACGACCGCAGGGGGCAGCTGGGCAAGTTGTTCGCGCTGCGCCACTATGGGCCGGAGAAAGTGGCCAAAGCGATCCTGTCGTCGGTCAAGAAGGACAAGCCGATCCGCCCGGTGGCGCCGGAAGCGTACGCCCTCTACGGCATGTCGCGTCTGGCACCGCAGGCGCTGCGCAGCACCGCGCGATTCCGCGTGATCTAGACGGCGGTTCGCGGCGCCCCTTGCCGTCGCACCAGCAGCGTCCCCGCGATCACGATGATCCCGACGACCGCCAGCGGAATGGTCCAGGTCCGCCGGCTG
The DNA here is from genome assembly GCA_031292665.1 of Mycobacterium sp. Lineage (GTDB taxonomy): Bacteria > Actinomycetota > Actinomycetes > Mycobacteriales > Mycobacteriaceae > Mycobacterium. The sequence goes on from JARLGR010000080.1 coordinate 8,886, forward strand.
CCCACCGCGGACTGACATTGCGCTACGTAGTCAGTGTGCGGGACGACCTGATTGAGGATCGGGACGTTCGCCACACTGTTGTCGTTGGCGTTCCTGGCGGCGGACAGGTCCGTCGCGAACGCATTCCCGCAGCCGATGGAGTGGCCGTTGCCGTCTGAAACCGACACCGGCACCAGCAACCCGATGACGCCCGCCAGCAAAAGCACGGCGCCCACTCCGATGATCAACCGTCGTACCGTCACGATTTTCGCCTCCTGTCCAACGCCCGGCTTGGTAACGGCGTAATAGCCGCTGACTCCCACCGCTAAACCGGTGAGTGCCGACATGCCCTGACGCATGGTTTCCGGCGACCGGGGTATCCACAGGCAGCACGACGGCGGGAAAGGATTACTGATGACGGCGACTCGACGAGAGATGGCGACGACCCGCGAAGTGCGGGCTTCGCGGCAGCAGATCTGGGACGCGATGGCCGATGGCTGGACGTACGCGCAGTGGGTGGTGGGCAACAGCCGGACCCGTGCGGTCGACTCGCACTGGCCGCAGCCCGGCTCTGCCATCAAGCATTCGGTGGGGGTCTGGCCGCTGGTCATCAGCGACCAGACGGTGGTCGAGAGTTGCACGCCCGGCGAGGAGCTCGTTCTCCGCGCCGGCCTCGGACCGCTCGGTGCCATGAGTGTCACGCTGCGGCTGAAGGATATTTCGGGTGGGTGCCGGATCGAGATGATCGAGGTGCCCGAATCCGGGCCGGTCAACCTCATCCCCGATCGGCTGGTCCTGGCCGCCGTCTACCCGCGCAACCGCGAGTGCCTGTTGCGGCTGACGGCGCTGGCCGAGCGCCTCGAACCGAGCCAGGTCAAATAGAGGTGCCGGATACCGCCGACGCGGTCGTCATCGGAGCGGGACATCACGGGTTGGTGGCCGCCTCGATGCTGGCCGACGCGGGCTGGGACGTGCTGGTGCTCGAAGCCCAGCCGGAGCCGGGCGGCGCGGTCCGCAGCGCGGAGCTGACACCGGGCTACATCACCGACTTGTTCAGCTCCTACTACCCGATGACGGTGGCCTCACCGGCCATGGCGGCCCTGCAGCTGGAGGACCACGGGCTGCGGTGGTCGCACGCGCCGGCGGTGGTCGGACATCCACGCCACGCGACCGATGACGACCCGCCCATCGTCCACCACGACCCCGCCCGCACCGCGGCCGAACTGGCTCGCCGTGCGCCCGCCGACGGCGACAACTGGTGGCGCGCCGTGGAGTTGTGGCAGAAGATCAAATCGCCGTTGCTGGACGCCATGCTGGCGCCGTTTCCGCCGGTGCGCCCGATGATCCGGCTGTTGCTCAAACTGGGCACCGCGGATGCGCTTCGGCTGGCGCGACTCTTGGTGCAGCCCGCCGACACGATGGCGAAGCAGTTGTTCGACGGCGACGCCCCGCGAGTGTTGTTGTTGGGCAACGCCATGCACGCCGACGTGCCTCCGGACGCGCCGATCAGCGGCGCCATGGGCTTTCTCATGACCATGCTGGCCCAAGACTGCGGGTGGCCGGTGCCCGTCGGCGGATCCGGTCAGCTGACGGCCGCCCTGGTGAACCGTGCCCGTTCGGCGGGCGCGCGAATCGAGTGCAACCAGAACGTGTCTCGCATCGAGGTCAGGGGAGGCCGGGCGGTCGGAGTGACGACGAGCGGCGGGCGCACGGTGCGGGCCCGCCGGGGGGTGGTGGCCGACGTGAGCGCGCCGCGCCTGTTCTGTGACATGCTGCCCGCGGATGCGTTGCCGGCCAAGCTGCTTCGCGATCTCGAGGACTACATCTGGGATCCGCCGGTGGTGAAGGTCAACTATGCCCTGAACGGGCGCATCCCGTGGCGATCCGAGAGCTTGCAAAGCGTGGGCACCGTCCATCTGGGGGCCGACGGCGACGGATTGGTGCGCTGGATGGCCGACCTGAACACTCGGGTGGTGCCCGAGCGTCCGTTCATGTTGTTGGGCCAGACCACCACGGCGGACCCGAGCCGCTCACCAAAGGGCACCGAAAGCGTCTGGGTCTATTCGCATTTGCCGCGCAACGTGGCGGACGACGCGTCGGCCGAGCAGCTCGCCAAGTCGATGGACCAGGTCATCGAGGAACACGCCCCGGGCTTCGGGGCGGCGGTGATCGACCGGTTCCTGCAACGCCCGTCGGACCTGGAGGCCAGCGACGCCAACCTGCATCTGGGCGCGCTCAACGGCGGGACCGCGCAACTGCCCCAGATGCTGATCTTTCGTCCCGTGCCGGGGATGGGCAGGGCCGAAACCCCGGTCGAGCGGCTGTATCTGGGCAGCGCGTCGGCCACCCCGGGGGGCTCGGTGCACGGCGCTTGCGGGCGAAACGCGGCCAAGGCCGCGCTGGCGGCCGACGGCGTGACCGGCTGGCCGCGCCGCCGGGTCAACCGAGCGGTGATGTCCCTGCTGACCAAGTGATACGCCAAGCTGGGGGCGATGGCGTTAGCCGTTTTCGGCGATGTCTTCGAGCACCGCGAACATCGTGCGGGTCGGCGCGCCAGTGGCGCCCTTGGGCGTGTATCCCCACGCGCTCCCGGTGTTGTATGCCGGGCCGGCCACGTCGATGTGCGCCCAGCTCACGCCGTCGGCGACGAATTCGCGGAGGAACACCCCGGCCACCAACATGCCGGCGAAGCGCTGACCGCTCACGTTGGCGAGGTCGGCCACCGTCGACTTCAGGTCGTCCTTGAGCTCGTCGGGCAGCGGCATGGGCCATCCGTTTTCGCCCACGCGCTGCGAGATCGCCGCGACGCGGTCGCGGAACTCGTCGCTGCCCATCACCCCGGGTATCCGGGCGCCCAGCGCGACGGTCTGCGCGCCGGTCAGCGTGGACGTCTCGATCAGGTAGTCCGGGTTGTCCTCGCAGGCCCGGACGATGGCGTCGGCCAGGATGAGCCTGCCCTCGGCGTCGGTGTTGAGCACCTCGACCGTGGTCCCGCCGTACTGCGTCAACACGTCGCCGGGGCGCTGTGCCGTCGCCGACGGCATGTTCTCGGCTATGGGCACCGTGGCGGTCACGTCGATCGGCAGTTTGAGCTGTGCGGCCAGCACGACGGTCGCGATGACGGCGGCCGCGCCACCCATATCGGAGGTCATGTAGTGCATGGACGCCGCCGGCTTGATTGAGATGCCGCCGGTGTCGAAGGTGACACCCTTACCGACCAACGCCACGTTTCTGGCTTGCTTCGGCTTCTTGGCCAGCTTGGAACCCCGATGGGCCAGTCGCACCAGCCGCGGCGGCCGCGAAGAGCCCTGGCCGACCCCGACCACCCCGCCGTACCCGGCTTTCTGCAGCGCCTTCTCGTCGAGCACCTCCACCTCGAGGCCCGCTGCCTGGCCTAAAGCCTTTGCCCGAGCGGCCAATTCAGCAGGGAACAGATGGCTCGGCGGAGTGTTGACCAGGTCGCGGGCGGTGGCCACCGCCGTCGCGACGGCCGCTCCGTGCGCGGCCTGGCTCTTGGCGTCTTTCGAGGTGGCCAGCACGGCGATCTTGCGCAGCCCCTTGTCCTTCGGCGCCGTTTTTCCGCTGCGGAAGGCCGTGAACCGGTAGCTGCCCAGGATCAACCCCTCGACGGCGGCCGAGCAGACCTCGTCACCGGGCAGGTCGGCCAGCGTGGTCAGCACCGCCTCGGCGGTACCCAGCGACCGCGCCGCCACACCGGCGGCGCGGCGGACGGCGTCGGCCGGCCACTCGGATCGCGACTCGCCCAGGCCGACCGTGAGCACGCTGGCAACCGGGAGGGAGGGCACCACCAGCCGGTGCACCTGGTCGGCACCACCGGTGGCGTCCAGTGCCCGCAAGCCGGACTCGATCTCGGCGACCGCGTCGGCACCCAGGAACGGCTCGGCCGACGCAACGACCGCGCCGGGGCGGTCGTCGTCGCCGGTGGAGACGACCGGCACGATCAGGACCGCCGAATCCGTGCCGCGTTTGGGCAGCGAAGCGGCGACGTTGACAGTGGGGGCTTGATACCCGAGTTCGGTGGTCACGGGCAACCACCCTAGTCACCGGGGCCAGGGCTTTCCTCGGCAACGTCCCTGGCACGCAGATCGAAGGCCGTCACCGCGGCGTCAAACCCTTTGAGGGTCACCGGGCCATAGGGGGTCGCGGGCCAGTCGGGCAATTTGTCGTAGAGTTCGGCCGCGGCCAGGATCTGCCCCGGCGCGGCGGCCGCCACGAGTCGGGCCGCCAAGTTGACCGGGACGCCGAAATAGTCGCCGTTGATGGCCAGCACCGTGCCGTAGGCAAGGCCGGCCCGCACCTGCAGACCTTCCTCGTGCGCCCGCGGATGGCTGACGAGATCAACCGCCGCCTTCGCCAGCCGCTCGGGCGACGAGCACACCCACATCACGGCGTCGCCGATGAACTTCACCACCCGCCCTCCGTCGGCATGCACGACATCCGCCACTGTGGCTCCGAATTCGGTCAGCAGGTCCGACAATTGCGCCGGTGTGAGCGCCTGGGTCAAGGCGGTGAAGCTGGACAGATCCGCAAAACCGACGCCGCACACCACGCTCGCCGACGTGTCGCGAAGGACGCCCTCGAAGTAGGTGCGGGCGCTGGTCAGGTGATGACGGTGAACGACGTCGATCAGCGCCCCGATACGAGGGACGAACTCTGCGACGAAGCGGTATGCCCGCGCCGTGGCGAGCTCGTCGTTCGTGTGGGTCATCTGGATGTCCGGCGTCCCGGCCCGGATCATCGTCGACTCGGCCTCCGCCAGGCGGGCCATCGCGGCGCCGAGCACTCGCAGCAGGCCGAACGCGCCGTCCTCGCCCACCACCGCCTTGAGCGCGACCCAGGTCGACAGGGCGTCGACATCGGCCTGGCTCAGCACGGGAACATCGGGGCCGGCGGCGGTCAGGCCGAGCAATGCCCAGGCGTGCGCCACGTCGTCGGCTGACAAACGGAGTTCCTCGGCCGCGGTCTGCAGCGTGTAGACCGGGCGTCCCGACCATTGCAGGACGTCACCGGCGAGCCCGAACAGCCGGCCGCGCCGTTCGGCCTCGGCCATCTCGTCCACGCTGAAGCCGAGCCCGGCGAGGTACTCGATCAGGTCGGCCCGCTCGCGCGGATTAGCGATTCCGGCGGCTTGCAGCTCGTCGAAATCCAGGGAGTCGAGCGGATCGGACACCCGCCCAAGTGTGCCAGCAACCGGTGCAGATTAGGGTGGGTCGTCGTGACCGATGAGCCGCAGCACGGACCCTTGGAAGAACGGCACCGGGAGCTGGGCGCGACGTTCGCCGAGTTCGGCGGCTGGCTGATGCCGGTGTCCTATGCCGGAACCGTCAGCGAGCACAACGCGACGCGCAACGCGGTCGGCCTCTTTGACGTCAGCCACCTCGGCAAGGCGCTGGTCCGCGGGCCGGGTGCGGCACAATTCGTCAACTCCGCGCTCACCAACGACCTCGGCCGCATCGGCCCCGGCAAGGCGCAATCCGGCAAGGCTCAATCCGGCAAGGCTCAATACACACTGTGCTGCACCGAATCCGGCGGGGTCATCGACGACCTGATCGCCTACTACGTGGACGACGACGAAATCTTCCTGGTGCCCAACGCCGCCAACACCGCCGCGGTGGTGGAGGCGCTGCAAGCGGCCGCCCCGGCCGGCCTGGCAATCACCAACGAGCATCGGTCCCACGCGGTGCTGGCCGTCCAGGGACCGCGGTCGGCGGACGTGCTCGGCGAGCTGGGTCTGCCGGCCGACATGGATTACATGGCCTACGCCGACGCCTCGTACTCGGGAGTTCCGGTGCGCGTCTGCCGCACCGGATACACCGGCGAACACGGCTACGAATTGCTGCCGCCCTGGGAGTCCGCGGCCGTGGTGTTCGACGCGCTGGCCGCGGCGGTGGGTGGCGCCGGGGGGGAGCCGGCCGGCTTGGGCGCCCGCGACACGCTGCGCACCGAAATGGGCTATCCGCTGCACGGACACGAACTTTCGCTCGACATCTCGCCGCTGCAGGCCCGATGCGGCTGGGCGATCGGGTGGAAAAAGGATGCCTTCTTCGGCCGCGACGCGTTGCTGGCCGAGAAGGAGGCGGGACCCCGGCGGCTGTTGTGGGGGCTGCGGATGGTGGGTCGCGGTGTGTTGCGTCCGGGGCTGACTGTGCTCGCCGGGGACAAGCCGGTGGGGGTTACCACCTCGGGGACGTTCTCTCCGACGCTGCAGGTCGGCATCGGGCTGGCTCTGATCGATTCCGGCGCCGGCATCGACGACGGTCAGCACATTACCGTCGACCTCCGCGGCCGTCCCGTGGAATGCGAAGTGGTACGTCCGCCGTTCGTCGCCGCGAACACCCGTTAGCCGCGGATCACGCGGCCAAAAGCCAGGCAGCAGGCGGATATACAATTATGCCCATGACCAGCGGCTCCCTTGAGTTCACGGTTTCGCGCTCGGCGAGCCCCGCCACCGGCGCCGAACGCGAATCCATTCTGGCCGAGCCGGGTTTCGGCAAATACTTCACCGACCACATGGTGTCGATCGACTACGCCGAAGACTTGGGTTGGCACAACGCGCGTGTCATTCCGTACGGTCCCGTCGAGCTGGACCCGTCGGCGATCGTGCTGCACTACGCGCAGGAGGTCTTCGAGGGGCTCAAGGCCTACCGCTGGGCGGACGGTTCCATCGTGTCGTTCCGCGCCGAGGCCAACGCGGCCAGGTTGCGGTCGTCGGCGCGGCGGCTGGCGATGCCGGAGCTCTCCGACGAGCTGTTCATGGGGTCGCTGTGTCAGCTCATCGCGGTCGACAACGCCTGGGTCCCCGCCGCCGGCCGCGAAGATGCGCTGTATCTGCGGCCGTTCATCATCGCCACCGAGCCCGGACTCGGCGTGCGGCCGGCCAAGCAATACCGCTACCTGCTGATCGCCTCGCCCGCGGGTGCGTACTTCAAGGGCGGCATCAGTCCGGTGACGGTCTGGGTGTCGACGGAGTATGTGCGGGCCAGCCCGGGCGGCACCGGCGCGGCCAAGTTCGGCGGTAACTACGCCGCCTCGCTGCTGGCTCAGGCCGAAGCCGCCGAAAACGGGTGCGACCAAGTGGTGTGGCTGGACGCGGTCGAACGGCGCTTCGTCGAAGAGATGGGCGGCATGAACATCTTCTTCGTGTTCGGCAGCGGGGGATCGGCGCGGCTGGTCACCCCGGAGCTGTCCGGCTCGCTGCTGCCCGGCATCACACGAGACTCCTTGCTGCAGTTGGCTATCGACGCCGGATTCAACGTCGAGGAACGCAAGATCGACATCGACGAGTGGCAGAAGAAAGCCGCCGCCGGCGAGATCACCGAGGTGTTCGCCTGCGGCACCGCCGCCGTCATCACGCCCATTTCGACGGTGCAGTACGGCGATTCCGAGTTCACCATCGCCAACGGCCAACCGGGTGAGGTGACGATGGCGCTGCGCGACACGCTGACCGGTATCCAACGGGGCACATTCGCCGACACCCACGGCTGGATGGCGCGGCTGGGCTGACGCTCACCCTGGAAGTGCCGCGAACGCCACCGCGCTCACCGTCGTCGTCACCTCGATGGCGGCGCCCAGCACGTCACCGGTGATGCCGCCGAACCGGCGCACGCAGTGGGCGACCAATGCCGCACCACAACACAGAGCCAGGAGCAGCGCGACCGGTCCCTGCCACGGTCGCGGACCCGCCGCCAGCGAAGCGACGAGCAGCGCCGCCACCCACCCCACCACCACCGGCGCGGGCTGGCTACCGGCGACCCGGGCGCCCAGCGCGCTGCCCTCGGCCGCCGGCACGGAGCGGCGACAGGCCAGCACCGCGGCGACGCGGCCGGCGACCACGGCGATGACGATTGCCGCAGTGCTCAGCGCCGAGAAGGCCAGCCCCTGCAGCAGGATCACCACAACGACGGCCGCCACCCCGAACGGTCCGGTGGACCCGTCGCGCATCACCGCCAGCGCCCGCTGCGGGGGGCCGTAGCAGCCCAGGCCGTCGGCCGTATCGGCGACACCGTCGATGTGCAGGCCGCGGGTCGCGAGCAGCAGCGCCGCCACCGCCAGCAGCCCGGGCAGGGGACTGGACCGGCCGAAGGCCCACGCGCCGCCCCACGTCACCGCCGCAGCCAGCGCGCCCAGGGCGGCGCCCACCAGCGGCAGCGC
>JARLGR010000081.1 GCA_031292665.1 Mycobacterium sp.
CAGTCGCGTCGGCGGACAGCTTCGTCCAATGGATCTGGTGCAGGACAAGGTCTTCGTTGTTCATTGCTGACTGCACCCCCCCTGTCCGCGGAACCCAACTCCCCCTCAGAACATGCCCTCAAGACGGCTTATGCCGGCTGAGTCAGCCGGTTTTCGAAGTCGGCCGGGCTCATCATAGCGAGGACCCAGTGGCGTCTGCGTCGTTGTAAAACCGAGCTACGCCGGCCAGCGCGAGGACAGCTCCTGCGGCGCCCACGCCGGCCACCTCGCGGCGCCGATCAGGCGGCCGCCGCTCATCTGGGCAACGAAGCGGGGGCCTTTGAGTGCGCTGCTGTCGAAGACGGTGGCGGAGTCGCAACGCGTGATCGCCGTGACGACTAGCGCCCAAAGTCGTTGGAAACATTGACGGATCTTGTCCTCGGGGACGTCGTGCCCGCCGGCGTCGACCCTGTGTTTGACACGCTGCAGGGCCAACTCTTCGGGTACGAGCAGCACGTAAAGCACGACGGTGTAGGCCGCCGCGTGTGCGGCGTCAACGAGCTCCAGCTTGGACGGGTGCGAAAACACGGTTTCGGCGATGAAGGAGCGGCGCAGTTTGATGAGCTCAGCCCTCGTGGCAGCCGCCACACGAGCGGCCTCATATGCATGTGCACTCGGGTCGGCGGGCCACCGATGCTTGGCGATCTCGTCGGCGTTGACAAAGGCGCTACCGGGAAGCAAGGGCGCGAGCGTGAACTCGACGAAGGTCGATTTGCCGGCTCCATTGGGTCCAACCACCAAGTCCAGCCGGTTCATCGGAAAGTGGCATTACTTTCCGCGTCGAGCGCGCCGGCGGCTCCAGGCCAAGACGGCCGAATGGCCGTCGGGCCGGTATTCGACGATCTCGCCCGCCTCGTTGAGCGCCACGGTGGTGACGCCGCGCTTGGCAAGTAGGGCGCCGTAGTTGGACTTTGCGAGGTTTTCCTCGATCGCCGCGGCGATCTCCGCGTTGAAGACGACGCCCTCTTCTACGCTGAGCTCGCGCAACTCCACATCTCCGGCCAGCGCGGCTTCCACCCGCCGGCGTGCGGCCGTGTGTTGGCTCGAGACCGCGCGGCCTACCCGCGCCCAGTGATCGAGTTGCTGCTTGGCGGAGCGGCTCTGCCTCGCGCCTTCGGCCGCGGCGCTATCCAGCAAGTCGGCAGCGAACCGGGTAACCCGATCGGCAGTGTCAGCCATCAGTCCCTCACATCTGTAGCACTTTGTAACAATTGTAGCGGCTCGCTACAGACGCGGCGAACCGCCAGGGCTCCGGATGCGGATAGGGCCACACCACTCGCCGTCGGGATCGAGCACCCGGCCGCCCTGCGTGATCTCGACGCTGCCGTCCTTCGCCAGCTCCCCCGCAACCTCGTAGGTGTCGCCCATCAAGTCGCGCCAGCCCTCTCCGCCGATCGCCCGAGCCGCATCCGACGGGCAGATGCTGCTGCGCGGGCCGCGACGCTCGGCCAACGCACGGATCGACGAGCTCAAGCGTTGCCTCATGGGGCCGTCGCCCAGCGCGATCTCGGCCTGGCGGGCAGCCGCGCCGCCACCTTTGAGCGCGCGAGCCAGTTCGGCACGCAAGGGCTGACCCATGTATCCAGTAAAGCCAACCCGCGCCGCTGCAGCACCTGGCGGCCGATTAGTTCCTCGTGGCTAGGCGGTGCCGTTTCGTTGGATCCATTGGGTGAGTGCATCCTCGAGTGCGGCCGCAACGCCCACTCCCGCGGCGGTGGCGGCTTGCTCGAACCGCTCGGCCAAGTCCGCTGAGACTGACACGTTCAATTTGGTGCGCGCAGGCTTAGGCTTCGCCGGCGAATCTACGGGCGCGTGCTTTGCGGCGATGGCGTCCATGGTTTCCCGCAATGCGGGTATCTCGTCGAGCAAGAGGGCGAGGTCATCGCGCTCAATGCGCAACACCTCGGCCGGCCCGATCGTCGTGACCGTCGCCGAACGCAGTTTGCCTTGGCGGAGCGCAGATTCGCCGATCACCTCGCCCGGCCCCACGACGGCAACACGATCCTGGCCGACGTATACGCCTGCTTCGCCGCTCAGCAGGATGTAGCAGTCGTCCGACGGAGTCTGCTCACGAATCAACGGCCACGGCTTGGAGTGCGAAGTGTGGCGTGCTGCTCGGACGAGACGGTCCAGGTCGTTGTCCGAGAACTTGTCGAATGCGGCGAACTCGCGGAGCCGGCGGACGTCTTCTTCCCCGTGTCCCTTCGCATCCACTTTCATAGCGGGCTCCTCACGTGCGATGTGAACCGGGCATCGAATAGCCTAACCCGATTTTGCTTTAACAACAGGAAGATTTTATTTGCTGGCCGGCGTCTCCGCGCGTTTCGGCTTCGGCGGCGCGGCGCCGTCGACGCCTGCGGCCATCGCGAACCTGCGGCTTTCCACCTAAGCCCGCGCCGGTCGCCCGGGGCCCGGCCACCCGGTAGGTTGAACGCGGCCCCAACAGATCCCGAAGGAGGCACCGTTGCGCCAAACCGCGGCCATGGCCGAGGCCGACCGCGCGTGGATGATCGACACGCTGCTTGCGCTGCTGCAGACCCCGAGCCCGTCGGGGCGCACGGACGCGGTCATGCAGTTGATCGGCGACATCTTCGATGACTTCGGCGTGCCGTTCACCCTGACCCGCCGCGGGGCGCTCACCGCGGAACTCCCCGGAAAGTCGGCGACCACCGAGCGGGCACTGGTGGTGCACGCGGACACCATCGGCTGCATGGTGCGTGACCTCAAGGACAACGGCCGCCTCGAGGTGGTCCCGGTCGGCACGTTCTCGGCGCGGTTCGCCACGGGCGCCCGCGTCAGGATCTTTTGCGACGATCCCGACGAGTTCATCACCGGGACGATCCTGCCGCTCAAGGCCAGCGGGCACGCGTTCGGCGACGAGATCGACACCCAACCCACGGACTGGGAGAACGTCGAGGTCCGCGTCGACCGCAAGGTGTCCTCGCGGGAGGGCCTCGCCAATCTCGGGCTGCAGGTCGGTGACTTCGTCGCGCTGATCACCGGCCCCGAACTCACCGCCGACGGGTATGTCGTCTCCCGCCACCTCGACGGGAAGGCGGGCGTCGCCATCGCTCTGGCGCTGGCCAAGAACTTTGCCGAGAACAAGGTGGTGCTGGCGCACCGCACCATGATCATGGTGACCATCACCGAGGAGGTCGGCCACGGCGCCAGCCACGGCCTGCCCGCGGACGTCGCCGAGCTCATCTCGGTCGACAACGCGGTGTGCGCGCCCGGCCAGCACTCCATCGAAGACGGCGTGACGATCCCGATGGCCGATCTGCACGGCGCGTTCGACTACCACCTGACCCGCAAGCTGTGCCGGCTCGCCGAGGATCAGGGCATCAAGTGCGCCCGAGATGTGTTTCGCTACTACCGATCCGATGCCGCCGCGGCGATCGAGGCGGGCGCAGGCACGCGGGCCGCGCTCGTCGGCTTCGGCCTCGACGGCAGCCACGGCTGGGAGCGCACCCACATGGACTCGCTGGAGGCGGCCTATAACCTGCTGCACGCCTGGCTGCAGACGCCGCTGACGTTCGCCGACTGGGACGCCAAGCCGTCGGGGCAACTCCGCGACTTCCCGTCGTCGAAGCAGCCCGCGCCGACCGAGCAGTGGGTGCCGCTGGCCCGCGGCGACCACACCGAACCCGGCGAAGCGTCGCCCGGTTCGCACTGGCCGCCGTCGGCGGGGCCACAGGCCTGACCGTCGACGCAGGCGATGCGGTCCCACATCTGCCGCCCAGACGATCTTGGTTTGCAGGTTAGGTGTCGATACCCGCCTTGCCTGATTCGAGGCCCCAACCGGATTGCTTGTATCCCCCGAAGGGCATCGAGTGGTCGTACTGCATCTGGCAATTCGCCCGTCACCGTCGCTGTACCGTCGGAGTGGTGACGGTCCTGAGGCATCTGACTGCGGTGCGGGAATCCCTCGGTGCGGGTTTGTTCCATATGGTTGCCGGCCCCGACGGCTCGGCCCAACGGGCGCGCATCCACGACACCCCCGGGCCGCGGTGGTTCGGCGAAGACCGTCCGATCCGCACGGTGCATGCGGACGCCTCCATGTTCGTCGGGGGACTGCGTGCACTGCTGCTGCAGTCTTTGCACCCGCTGGCCATGGCCGGCGTCGCCGAGCACTCCGACTACCGAGGCGACCCGTGGGGCCGACTGCAGCGGACCAGTACGTTCCTGGCGGTGACCACCTTTGGCACGGCTGCCGACGCGCAGCGCGCCGTGGACAAGGTGCGGGGGATCCACCGGCGAGTGCATGGGGTGGCGCCCGACGGAAGGGCGTACTCCGCCGACGACCCCCACCTGTTGGAGTGGGTCCACATCGCCGAAGTCGACAGCTTTCTGCTGGCCCACCGGCTCTACGGCGCCGCGCCGCTCGACCGGCGCGGCCGCGACGGATACGTGGCGGACGTGGCTCACGTGGCCACCCGGCTGGGCGTGATCGACCCGCCGCGCAGCGAGCGCGAATTGGCCGACCGCATCGAATCTTTCCGACCCGAACTGCGCAGCACGCCCGCGGCGCGGGATGCCGCACGTTTCCTGTTGGTGACACCGCCGCTGCCTATCGCGGCCCGCGCGCCCTACGGATTGTTGGCGGCGACGTCGGTGGCGATGCTTCCGGCGTGGGCCCGAATGCCGTTGCTGCTGCCGTATTTCCCGCCGATCGAGCGCACGGTGGTGCGAACGGCCGGCTGCGCGTTGGTCGGCGGCATCCGATGGGCGATGACCGCCTGACGCAGGCGGGAATCAGGAGACTCGCTCGGCCAGCCTGTCGAGATTCCCGGTAACCTCTGCGTCGTTACCGTCCGGCAGCAGGAAAAGACACCGATCGATCCCGGCGGACGCGTATCGCTCGGCCATGCCCTTCTTCGACGAGGCGGCGAAGAGGCTGATCGGGATCCGGTCGCGGCCGGCGTCGGCGGCACGCTGCTGCAGAGTCGCGGCGCGTCCGGCGAAGGCGTCCAGGTTGTCATCGGTGAGGTTCTGCGCCAGCCAGCCGTCCCCGAAGGAAATGAGGCGGTCTTCCACAGTGGGGCCCATCCCTCCGACGAGTACCGGCAGCGGCGACTGAATCGGCTTGGGATACGACCAGATTGGGTCGAAGTCCACGAACTTCCCGTGGTATTCGGCTTCCTCGGCGGTCCAGATCTGCCGCATGGACTCGACCCGTTCCCGGAGGATGGACATGCGCACGCGTGGATCCGTGCCGTGGTTGGCCATCTCCTCGCGATTCCATCCGGCTCCCACTCCGAACAGGAACCGGCCACCGGAGAGGCGATCCACGCTGGCCACTTCCTTGGCCGTGGTGATCGGATCGCGCTCCACCACCAGACACACTCCGGTGCCGATCTTCAACCTGCGAGTCGCCGCCGCGGCCGCGGTGCACGCCACGAAGGGGTCGTAGGTGTGCACGTACATCCTTGGCAGCTCGCCGCCGCCGGGGTAGGGGGATTTCCTGCTGGTGGGGATGTGGGTGTGTTCGCAGAACAGCAGCGACTCGAAGCCGCGCTCTTCGGCGGCCGCCGCCAGGTCGGCTGGGCCCATGCCGTAGTGCGTCGGGAAGTAGCACAGACCGAACTCCATTGGTGTCCTCCTTGCCTTGCGGCGGCACGCGGGCAAAAGCGTGCCGCGACGCCGGTCCATTTCCCCGTGTGTACCCCGCGATGGTGGCGTCGAAGCCTGCAATTGCTGCACGACCTCACAGCGGTGGTGGAGAGACCAGCTGGCGGGCTGCTGTAGGACCTCGCGCGGGCGCAGCTGATCAGGCGAGGCCAAAAATGCTCAATGACAGATCTCAACGCGTGGCGGGATCCACGCTCGGAAATTACGGGCGCGGGTCCGCGGCGCGGGCCAGATCTGCTGTGGCCGAACGCAATTGGTCCGCGGAATCCAGCCGTACTGGAAAGCCGACCCGGGCGTAGGCCACCCCGCGTGGAGTGTGCACCCGCAGGTCCAGGCCGTAGCGGTCGACGCCCGTACACACTGCGGTGTCGGTGTCGGGATAGCCGCCGAACGCCCGCGCCATCGCCGCCAGGGCGTCGGCGTGGTCGACGTTGAGATGCGCAACGGCCCGGGCCGAGGCTGGTGCAATCGGATCCGGCGAAGCAGCGGCGTATTGGTCGCCGGTGGTCGAGTCCATCCGGCCGTATCCACCCACCCACCGCACCCGCTGAACTTCCAGCACCCACAGGGCGAAGTCGCTGAAGTCGAGGTAGTACCGGGCGGCGGGCACCGCGTTCAGGTATGCCGCCCGGGCCTCGTCCTGTTCGGTGGCCGAGGGCTGGGTCACCACCCCGGCTAAGGTGATTCGGCCGCTGGCCAGCGGGTCGCCGTCGCTGCTCGCCGCCACGACCGAAAGGCTGGCCCTCGGGTCGCCGGCAAGGTTGCGGCCGTGTTCGGCCAGATTCGAGACGAACAGCACCGGCATCCCACCCAGCAGTCCATAAGCCACGAACGACGCCCACGGGTCGCCTTCGGCGGTCAAGGTGGCCAGCGTGCCGGCGTTGGCGGCGGCAGCGATGGTGCGCGCCTGCTCCGCCGCAGACGGGCGAGCACCGTTACTCGGCGGGCGCAGGGGCGGGGGCATGGAGGGTGCATCCCCGGGGTCGCCGTGATCTCGAACCGCCACGAAGGCGAGGCTACTTTATCGGCAGCTTTCCTACGGCTGGAGCTGCGCGCGATCGCTCACTCGGACATCCATGAGCCCGGCTAAGGTGATTCGGCTGCTGGGTCGGCCGGGCCCGCAGCAGCGCGAGCGTGGGCCCTATGGCCAAGCTCAGGGGGGCGGTGCCCATACACAAGGCCCACACTCGGCGCGCTGATGACGGGATGCCCGGCACTGACGCGTAATGGACGCCCCTGTTTGCTGGTAACTCTGCATATTCAGTTGCACTTCGCCGCCACCGGGAGTCGCTGTCTTACACCTTGTAGTACATTTGGTTCCATGGCTGACACGATCACCTTCCGTCCGGACGAGGATGCCACCCGCGCACTCGCCGTCCTGACCAAGGACGGCACACCGATATCTACAGCCGTTCGAGCGGCCCTTATTGAGGCCGCACGCCGAAAGGCAGCGGCGTCGGTTCGCGCCGAGGCCGAGGACCTTGCTGCGGATGAGGCGGACCGCGCCGAGGCAATGCAGGTGCTTCGAGACATGGTGACACTTCGTGCGTGGTGAGGTATTTCGGCTGCAGGCGGCTCGGGGGAGTCGCGGTCATGAGCAGTCCGGCTTCCGCTATGCCGTCGTAGTCCAGTCAGACCAGCTGCCACTGTCGACGTGGCTCGTAGCGCCCACATCGACTTCCGCCCGGGCCGCAAGCTTTCGACCGGCAATCGAAATCGACGGCCGGACCACCCGGGTGCTCGCAGAACAAACCGCGGCGGTCGACCCCGGCCGCCTGGGCAAGAGCGTGGGATACCTCAGCCTGGAAGAACTGCGGCGAGTTGACGCCGCCCTGCGCATTGTCCTTGATCTGTAGGGACGATCATTGTCGAAAACCCCTGGGGCGCATGGCAATATGCAGTGTTTACGCCAGACCGGGGTGAGTTCCGACTCAGGCGGTGCGGCTCACGACGGCGCAGCTCAGCTCGAAGCGCTGAGGATCTTGATCGCGAAGATGAGCGTGTCGCCCGGCCGGATTCCAGCGCTGGGCTGACCGTCGGGGTAGCCATCCGCGGAGGTCATTGCAACCGCGACCGTGGACCCGACATTTTGTCCCGCGATCGCCTTCTGGAAGCCCGGCACGACTCCGCCTAGCGGGAAGTCGACCGGGGCGCCCCGTTCGTAGCTACTGTCGAACACCGACCCGTCACGTCCATTGACGCCCATGTAGCAGACGGAAACCCTGGCCGTGCCCGGGACCACCGGCCCATCTCCGGAGTGCAGCATGTGCACCTGGGTCTGGGTCACGCTGAACGGTGCCGTCACGTTCACGCGCGGAGCTGTCGTATCCGTGGATCCGGTGACCGCGATGCTGCCGGTGGTCCCGGCCAGTGTCCAGTCAGGCGTTCCACCGTTCTGCGGTGCTGCGGTTGGGCACGAGCCGGCCGCGGTCGCCGTGCCCGCCGCGGCGAGCGTCAGAACGATTGCCGCGACACAGACCGCGAGCGCGACGAAGAAATACACCCGGGACGACTTCACGGCCGTCACGCTACAGCGACTCATTGCGGCCCTTACTGGTAGCCCTGCGCTGGGTGACCGGGGGAGGCGATGCGGTGTTACTCGGTGGGGCGCCGACGAGCGTTGCGGAGGCATTGTGGCGCACCTGCCGTGCAGTCCCGCGCCCAACCTGGGCTGCTTCCGGATAATGTACTATTCACCCAAAATAGACAAAACGGCTAGAATGGGTGCAAGCATCGAACAAGGGGAGTGCCATGTCCACCGTCACATTCCGAAACCGCGACGGCAAGCTGGTTGATGTGCCCGCAGTGACTGCCAGCCGCCTCAAAAACGAGTTTGGCGCGGTCTTCGAGGAGGCCACACAGGGCGGGGCGGTGGTGATCACCAAGCACGACACCCCCAGGGCGGTGCTGCTGTCGTATGCCGAATTCGAGGCCCTGACCAAACCAGCCACACCGGCGCTCGACGACCTCAGCGAGCGATTCGACGAGCTGTTGGCCACCATGCAGACACCGAAAGTCCGAGCCGGAGTCGCTGAGGCATTCGACGCCACACCCGGGGAACTCGGCGCCGCTGCGGTGAAGGCGGCGCGCACCGCGCGGCGGCGGTGATCTGCCGCGGCCCATGGCTCGCAAAACAACTGTGCCGGCCCGGCTGTACGTGTTGGCGGGTGTCAATGGTGCCGGCAAGAGCAGCATTGGCGGCGCTGCGATCCGCGCCGCCGGCGGTGACTATTACGACCCCGACGAGGCTGCACGCGCTCTCATGGCGGCCAACCCCGGACTAGACCAGACCGAGGCCAACGCGGCGGCATGGCAGCAGGGCCGAAAGTTGTTGGAACGGGCGATTGAGCAACGCCTCGATTTCAACTTCGAGACCACACTCGGCGGCACCACCATGCCACGACTTCTGGCCGAGGCCGCATCGAGCGGCATCGAGGTCCGCATCTTCTACGTCGGACTGTCCAGCGCCGACGACCACATCGAGCGGGTGCGACAACGGGTCCGCGCCGGCGGGCATGACATTCCCGACGATGACATACGCCGTCGGTATCGGCACAGCCTGCTGAACCTGGTGCACTTACTCCCGGGACTCACCGAGCTAAAGGTGTATGACAACTCCGCGACCGCAGACCCCGCGGCCGGGCAGACACCGAAGCCGGTGTTGGTCCTGCACGTGCGGCGGCGCAGCATCGTCGGGCCACCCGATCTGTCCCGCACGCCGGACTGGGCCAAGCCCATCGTCGCGGCCGCACTGGAGCCGAGTCAGCGCCGCAACCGTTAGACCCTTCATTTGAAGGCAGAGATGTCAGCGGCGAAAGCGCGCGACTTATGCCGGCACCTAAGCGGGCGATTCGACGCATTCCGGGACTGGGAGGACGGGCGAAGATCGGCCTGATCCCTCGGACGAAGACCGCATACTGACCGGTAATACTGCAGATCCGACTGCTAGTAGGATAACTGGTATGGCAAAAGATAAGGTATCGGTGACGTTGGATCAGGCAGTGCTGGCGGCCGCAGACGCGGATGCCAAGGCAGCCGGCTTGAACCGATCGGAATTGATAGAGCAGGCTCTCCGTAACGAGCATCTTCGAATCGCCCTTACGAACTACACCGGGCGGACTGTCCCGGCCCTCAACATCGACGGCTACGCGCAGAAGGTCTACCAGGCGAATCGAACTGCAGGCCTGTGATCAAACCCGGCGACATCGCACCACGTCGCGACACCGATCACGAGCTGTACGTGGTCGTTCTGTCGAACGCAATCCACCTGGCCGCCGACACCGGACGGGTGATCACATGCCCATTCATTCCGGGCCAGATCCCCGACGCCACTATGGCGATGGTCGTCTCCGTGAAACAACCCGAAGGTGCCGTGCTACCTGAACTCGTTCAGTGGCTTCCCACGGTGGCCCTCGATGAGCCGATCGGCAACGTCGGTGCAGCAGCTTTGCGGGAAACGACGACGCTCCTGACGGCCCTTGTCTCCTGATTACGCAAGACAGACGTTGAAACCCGTTGACTATCGGCCTCAGTTCAGGCTAGCAACAGGCTAGTAATCAGGCTAAATTATCCTCATGAAGTCGGTACCGCTGACAGAGGCCAAAGACAAGCTTTCCGCGCTCGTTGATGAGGCTGACACCACCCATGAAATCATTCAGATCACCCGGCACGGCCGGGTTGCGGCGGTCATCATGTCCGCCGACGATCTTGAGTCCCTCAACGAGACCCTGCACGCCTTGCGGACCCCAGGCATCGCTGAGGAGCTCAGGCAAGCCGACGCCGATTACGCCGCCGGCAACACCGTCAGTGGCGAGCAGATCCGCGAACGCTACGGCCTGAAGTGACCCGCGGTGATGCGCCGTGGTCTGTCCAGCTGTCGCCGACTCCGGTGCGGGCGCTCGATCGACTGCCGCACAAAATCGCTGCGGCGATCGTTGAATTCGTCACCGGCGCCCTGCCGGCCGACCCGTACCGGCTATCCAAGCCGCTGCGATTTGAACTCGAAGCATGGCTTGTGGCGCGGCGCGGCGATTACCGTGTGACGTTCCGCGCGCTCGAGGACGATCGCATGCTCTACATCGGCCGCATCGAGCACCGCGCGCATGTCTATCGGCGCCCATGACTTTCGGGCACCACATCCCCGCCTGGATCGTCACCCGCGACAGTCACCCGGTCGCCGAGCTGCTGCCTGCGCACCATGCGGGGCCGGCCGAGCTGATCGAGCGCAGGAAGCATTTGCCGCGCGGAACCTCGGCTAACTGGTGACTCCAGCCAGTTCGTGTGCCACCGCATCGAATGCGCGCAACGTGTCTAACATGTGCGGCTCATGAGAGTGCGGTTGGGTGGATAACTTGGCGGCGACCACCTCCGCGGCGCGGTTGACGTAGATCATCTGACCGCACATGCCCAGGCACGACACGACGTTGCTGCCCGGGTAGGGGAACCACACTTGGTTGCGATACATCCCGCCGGGCAATTCGGTGTCGTCGGGGCTGGCGGCGAACGCCTGACGCGAGTCAGGCCCGCCGTCGAGAGTGTCGGCGATCCACGCCGCCGGCACCACTTGCTGCTCGGTCAACGAAACACCGTCGCGCAAGAACAGCGACCCGAACCGGATCATGTCGGTAAGACAGGCGTTGATGCCGCCGTCGAATAGTCCGGTGCCGACCGTGTCTACGCCGATGGTGGCGTCGCATTGGGCGCCGATCCGGCTCCACAGCAGTTCCGACATCAGTTCGGGCATCCGCTGGCTGCCGGCGACCTCGCAGATCCAGCCGAGTACATCGGTTTCACACGAGCGATATTCGAACGGGCCACCGTGAGCCGACTTCTGCCGCAAGGTCAGCAGGAATTCGTGCAGCGTGGAGGGGACGTCCGGACTGCTCTTGGGTGCCCACCCGATCGCCTGATCGAGGGTGTGTATCTCCGCGGCCGGGTCGCCGTAATTTTCTGAGAAGGCGATACCCGACCTCATGTCCAGCAGATGGCGCACCGTCGCACCGGCGTAGCCGCAGTTGGCCAAGGCGGGAACGAATGCGGTGACCGGCGCGTCAAGCTCGATCGCACCGGCCCCGTGCAGCGCGCCGACGACGGCTGCCACCAGTGACTTGCTCACCGAGAACAACAGGTGCCGGGTCTGGGGCCCCAGGCCGTGAAGGTACTCCTCGGCCACCATCGACCCGCGGTAGGCGACGGCCCACCCGTCGGTAGCGGAGGCGGCCATCACCGCGCCGACTTTGGTGGCCACCCCGTCAGTGCTGATCACCAGGATCTCGGCCACCGGAGCACTGGCCGCGGGCAAGGCCGCGGCCGGCCCGGGCCCGCGCGAGATTACCGCGGTCGGCACGAAGTCTTCGACGTGCTGGAATGACCACCGGGAATATGGCGCCGACAGCCAGTTGCTTAGTGAGATGCCGGCCGGGACGCGACCAGGTTCGCCGCCGATCATGCGCGCGGTCTCGCGGGATCGCCGGGTGGTCGGATGACCATGGGTGCGCTGATTCCAGCTGGGAGGCGATGCGGGTATGACGTTGCGGTGGACGCAGGACCGCCCGGATCAAGGGCTCGCGCTCGGTGGTTTGTCGAGCAGTTCGTGCGGCCGCTGCTCACGCTCTTGCGACGAGCCGCGAGACGATCGGCGTGGCCGGCGCAAGGGGAGTCGAGGCGAACTTGGCTTTGATGCCCGCGACCCAGCGCCGGCAGCGCTCGGTGAGCTGGTAGTCGTCGGTCTGCAGGTGCCCGCGGGTGACGAGCACCCCGAGTTGGGCGCCCTCGCAGCGTAAGTCGCCAGGCGCCGCGATACGCATGAAGAAGGCCTCGGACTCGTCAATCACCGTGGCCCAGTCGTTGCCCGAGCGCGCAAAGGAGACGCGCCCGTCCTCGTGCAGGTGCCACACACCGGTGCGTGGGGTTGCGGTGAAGAGCTCGAGATCCGGGGAGGTCTCGCTGATTATCACCTGACCCCAGACCTCGTCTTCGCCGTAGCCCCGCTCCCAGCGCGCGTTGATCTCCTCGATGTCGAGCTCGTAGTCCAAGTCCATGTACTCGAGCAGGTGGAAGAGGAACAGCGGCATGTCGGCGTACGCCTCGGTGGTCAAGTTCGTCATCGGGCTGGCGCCGCTCAGGCGCGGGTTCACCTCGCCGAGGTAGAGCTCGTCGGAGTCCAGGTCACGCAAAAGGTCCACCTCGAAGTAGCCGCGGTACCCCTCGCGGCTCAGGACGTCGCCCAGCTTTCGCACCATTTCTCGCGCGGCGTGCGTCTGTGCGGGCGGCAGCACCTCGCGCCAGATGTCATTGCCGCACCAGCTGCCCTTGCCCGGAGTCAGCTCCGGGTAACCGACCAGACTCGTCATCGCGGGGCCGATCACGGTGCCGTGGCGGGTCACGGTGCCCTCGATGCACACCTCGACATTGCGGATACGCTTCATGACTTTGACTTCCTGCTGCCCCGCCACGTCGGCGGCGCAATGGTCCCAGTCGCGCTCACCGCGCACAAAGAACGTCGCGCTGCCGGCGTTCCCATAAGCGGCCTCGACGACGAGTTCATCTCCAAGCCCGGCGCTTTGCGCGAGCGCCTGCAGTTCGTCGTAGGAGCCGGCCCGCCCGATCGCGTGCGGCACGCTCGGCACGCCCGCCTCGTCGGCCAGGCGTGTCATGACGATCTTGGAGCCCAGGCGATTGCGCAGCTCCGCCGGGGGATGCATGACGTCGAGCCCCGCCTGGCACGCGAGGGCCTGGGTCTGCTCGTCAAGCATCACAAAGCAGGCCCTGCCACCGGGCCCCCGATTCGCGATGAACTCGAGTGTCTCGGGATCACCCAGGAGGTGACTGCACACATCCCCCATGGACCCGAAATCGATGCGGTCGCGGCGCCGGGGCACGAACACGCGCGGATGTGCGCCCTCGAAAGAGTCAAAGTAGGTCAGGTAGAAGAAGTTCCGTACCCAGCGGTCGATGCCCAGCAGGTTGAACGGCGTCGGCGAGATGAAGTACAGCGGCACGGTGTTGGTGTGAAAGAACGCGCGTACGTCCGAGAGGCCTTTCAGCGGTCGTGACACGGGGTCAGGCCCGCCGGCGCGCACGATCACGCCGGCCGCGGTGACGTCGACGCCCCGCGCAAGAACCGCGGCGCCCGCAGGGACGCTGCCGTCAGCGCGACGGCGATGAAATCACATATCTCCATTCGACAAGTGTGCGCCCTGCCCATGGCCGTGTCGAAGTGTGGAGTACCTGAACTCGGCCGAGCAATGGTTAAGCAGCTGGCCCAACTTGGCGTAACAATTTTCAGAACACTTGCTCACAGCCGGTTTTCGCCCCCACGACCGGCAGCCGCGAATGCTGGAACATGGATGCCAGGGGGGCCAAGTCAAAGCCCGACATCGAAACCGACCAGCCAAAGTCGGCGGCCGGCAAAGCGGGACAGACACTAGCCGCCTGCGACTGCTACACAACGGCGCACTCCGCCTTGTCAGCTCACTCTGATTTACGAAGGGCCACCTCTTTGATATTTCGCTATTCTTCATATTCGTGCTGCTTCGTACCCGCACGATTACCGGCGGCCTCGCTAGAAAGGAAGCGAATCAGATGCCCCCACCTCGCTGGCTGGCCAGACTCACCATCCCCATCATGGTTGGCGCTGCCCTGGTTAGTAGCGCTGCGATTGCGAGTGCCAATCCCGCTGATGACGCATATCTCGCAAAACTGAGCGCCGTCGGCCTCACCTGGCCGCCGAAGACGGAAGAGGCACTCATCGGGGAGGCGCACCTCATCTGCTACGACCTCACTTGGGGTTGGACGCCACAACAGATTGCCGACGACATTCACGCCCACTTGGACAAGAGGGGCGTTACGTTGTTAGACGTCGGAACCATGGTCAACGCCGCACACTCGACCTATTGCCCCGGTAATGTGTGCGACGCCCCTTCCCTTTGCACGTGACACCGCGTAGGGGACAAGGACGCCCTACAGCTGCCAAGTTTCTCCGCTGCGCCCGCGGACGGCTCTACACGACATAAGAATCGCCACCAATGCACCTCGGGGGAGCTGTCACCGATTGTCAGGGCGCCTTGAACACGTCATCGTCGCCGACCCTGCGCCATCGACAACGCAACTCCTCGTCGACGGTGACAAGTTCGAAAGTGGCGCGGCCATCTGGGCTGGCGAACGACCACGTCATTTCAAGCACGCCGGGAGCGCCCTGAACGGCTTTCACTCGCAGCGACTTCGGCCAGACCGCCGCAAGGTCCGATGCGAGTGCATCACACGCTGGGATGAACTTCGTCTCGAGGACCTCACGGAAGGCCGTGCGATGCTCGGGCTTGAGCCGCCGGAAGTCAACGTCGAAGGCGGGGGTGGTCTCGTACTTCATTGGTTGTCGGCATCAGCGTCCAGTTCGCCGAGGTGACTCAGCAGCGCATCACCGTCCTCATGGACAATGACTTCGCCGGCGGCCGCGTAGGCGTCGACGTCCCGTTCACGCTGTTGCCACCGGTCTGCCCAGAACCATCGTTGATCGGCAGGAATCAGGAGGGATGGTCTCAGTTCCAGCACTCCGTCCTCGCGCTCGGTGAGCTCCACCTGGGCGCCTGGCTCGTCGAGATGCAAGCGTCGACGTACCTCGGCAGGAAGTGCGACGACGCCCCGGGATTGCACTGCTACGTACCCGTGAAAAAGCCATACCGCATCGTTTCTCGCCTGGCGATGCATGTATGACCGCGAGACGTGCCGCCCACCAGGCGACGGCTTCTACTTGCGCGTACGAGACCCGCGATCAGCGAGCCGCAGACTTGTCGCTGTGTGCCGATCGTGCGGGCTGTGCTCCGGGGCCTGGCCTGGGTTGGATGTCGCGTGCGGTGAGGGGCGTGTGGTCGTGCGCGCAGCGCAATACCAGCTCGGCGGGGTGGCCGCAGTCGCGGTGCGTGATCTCCACGGGTGGTCCGTCGGCGTCGGCTTGCCAGCGATCTCCCCATTGCATGAGGGCGATGATCGCGGGCAGTAGGTCCAGGCCCTTATCGCTGAGCCGGTACTCGTAGCGCTCGCGTTGCCCGGGTTCTTGGTAGGGCACGCGCCGCATCAATCCGGCCCCGGTGAGGGTGTTGAGTCGCTCGGCCAGCAGGTTGCGGGCGCAACCGACACGGGTCAGGAATTCCTCGAAGCGTCGGGCACCGTAGAAGGCTTCCCGCAGCACCAGCAGCGTCCACTTTTCTCCGACGATGTCGAGGGTGCGCTTCACCGAACAATTGTCGGCGCTGTAGCGCTGTCGCTCGTCGAACATAGCTCTCACGATAACAGGGTTTGACTTTGCAACTCAGCCTCACGTAGGCTGCGTTGCGAAACAAAATCCAGGGCTCTGCGCCCATGACCTGGAGGTTGTCGCGATGCCGATGCTCGACGCTTACATTCCCGAGGGCGCCCTGCCCGCGGCGGTGGAGAAGGCATTGCTGGCCAGGCTGACCGACGTGTTGCTCGAGCACGAGGGCGCCGATCCGCGCAATCCGACCGCTCGGGCGTTGGCCAAGGTGTGGCTGCATCGGCCCGCGGCCGTGCTGCATGCAGGGGAGGTGCCCGCAGCGCCGCACTATCGGATCATCGCCTCGGTGCCCGAGGGCCAGTTCGACGATGACCGGCGTGCGAGCATGGTAGCCGCCGTCACCGACGCTGTCTTGGACGCCGAGGACGGCCGCTACGACCGGGACCCTTTTCGGATCTGGGTGTTCGCCAATGAGATACCTGACGGCACCTGGGGCGGCGGCGGACGGATCGCGCGGCTGGCCGACATCGCCGGGCTGGTGTTGGGCGATGCCGAGAAAGGCCGCGCCTATGCTCAGACCCGCTTGGGCGGTGGCGCACGGTCGGTGCCGGCCTGAGAGGTCCCAAGCACCCGGTCCGGGGGAAACGCGCGTTATCAGTCCGCGTTCGAAGCACAACGCGCCCACATGAGGTGATAGATCAAGGGCAGAACGGATTCGCTCGTCGACGGCGTCAGCTGTAGCTGTAGTCCAATAGGGCCACGACCGGAGGGGACACCTCGGCGACGAGGTTGCGCAGAGCGGAGTTGCGCGCCACGACCGCCACCCGGACCTCCGTATGTGCTACATATGTGCTACATTGGTTGTTGTGGACAGGATCGGCATCCGTGAACTTCGTCAGAACGCATCGCGTGTCATCGAGGCGGCCGAGAAGGGAACCACCTATCGGGTCACCAACCACGGCAAGGACACCGGCGTGACCATCAGCCGGCAGTCGGGGACTGGGTCTGCAGAACACTCAGGAGTCACACCGGCACAGATCGCCAAGTCCGGCATCTACGATCAGCCTAAGCCCCCCGGTTACGAAGGTGCGCTGCTGGACCTGGTCGAACACGGCCGCGACCAGGCGGGCCGGGTCGGTGAATGAAGATCCACATCGACACCAACCTGCTGATCCAACAGCCCCGGTGGGAACGTCTCCCGGCCGGGGACCATGAACTGTTCGTCTCGGCGATCGCCTTCGCCGAATTCAGCGAGGGCACAGCACATCCCGACCCGCAGGTGGCGACGCGCGCCCGACTCGATCTGATCCAACTTCGCAACGCTTACGGCAACGGACTGCCTTTCGCCCAACGCGAGGCCGATGTTTACCGCGAACTGTGCGCCACGGTCACCACCGCCGGACGCATGCCGGGCGGGCGGCGGCGGGTGGATTTGATGATTGCGGCAGTGGCGGTCGCCGACGGTGCGGCCTTGGCGACGCGAAACACCGGCGATTTCGATGGTCTCGAACCCGCGCTCGAGGTCATTGCACTCTGAGCGTGGCACTTCGATATTGGTACGCGTGAGAGTGTGTCGTGAAGACCACCTCGCCGCCTACTGGTAACCCGCCATATTCGATTCCGCCGTATTCCTGATCATGCGGTCGCCGTGGAACCGTGAGCGGCGCTGACGGCGGAGTGAGGTTGATGTTGCGATACCGACCGGCCGCGCCCTAGGGGTGGTGCGCGAGACCGCTCGTTTGCTGGCGGCTGAACGCCTCCGCGCCCCGATGAGGCTGGCGTTCTGGCTTTCCCCGTCCGCAAGTTCGCGTTCGGCCGGGCCGATACATGGTTCAGGGTGGATCGAGGCTAAAATTTCATGACGGTTTCAGTTGAGCAAAGGTACTGCAGCTTACCCGCGATGCGAGGGCCGATATCGCCTGTTTGACTTTAGTGTTGGCTGCTATGGCCGGACTGGACAATTACGTGAAGCGCTGGCGCACAGCGCTTCATGTAACCGTGTCGGCATTGATAGTTGCCATCCTCGGACTCGCCATCACCCCCGTAGCTCATGCGGCTGCGGCCACGGCGACGTTGTCGGTGACATCGACGTGGCAGACCGGTTTCATCGCCCACTTCACCATCACCAACTCGAGCACGGTGCCGCTAACCGATTGGAAGCTTGAATTCGACTTGCCGGTGGGAGAATCTGTCTCGCACACGTGGAATAGCACCCTTGCACAATCTGGCACGCACTATGTTCTCACCCCCGCGAATTGGAATCGCATCATTGCACCCGGTGGTTCAGCCACAGGTGGTCTAAGAGGCGTGCTGACCGGTTCCTACTCGCCACCGTCGAATTGTCTGCTCAACGGGCAATATTTTTGCACCTAGAGGCGACTGCGCACTGAGGCTCGACCGCTCCGAGACCCACCAACCCCAAGCCGCATAGCGACTGGACCACAAAACGGGTCCCCTCACGAATCCCCCGGCGGGGGAGCGGCGCTTGCCCAACCACTCCGAACCACCCTCTTGGGTATCGACTAGTTCGATTAACACGATGAAACATCAAACTCGAAACTGAGCAGGCCCGGCGGCATCGAAATCCGTTGATGTGAACCGTATTAGAAATCGCTCGCACTGTACACTTCGTCATAGGTGGCATCCCGAACGCTGTTGTCGCACAGACAGTTAGGGAACATGGCGTGGTTTCTTATGGATGACGACGATTATCCATTGGTTCATCTGATGCAATACGACGGGTTTACCGGTAACCCCGCGTATTCGATTTCCGCGTATTCGTCGTGAGTGACGAGACGCGAGGGGGGTCAGATTAGCCCGCGTCAATGGCTTATTTCGATGCCCGCTCCACGCCAAGCTTGGTTGACAACGCGATGCGGAAGCACGGGCTCCGATCTGGCGGCGCCCAATCGCAGACGGTGGCGCGGGTTCGGGGGAAAGTGCAGGCGTGAGTATTGCGGCGATCGCTGTGCTCGGCTTCGTCGCTGGCCTGGTGGTGGCGACGGTGACTGCGCCGGTCGGGGTGTCCGGCGCGGTGTTTATGCTGCCCGTTCAGCTCAGCATTCTTGCAGTCCCTAACCCCGCTGTGACACCGACGAACTTGCTGTTCAACATCGTCTCCATTCCGGGTGCTTTGATCCGCTACCGTCGCCGAGCGCCATTGCGTAGCGCGTTGACGACGGTGCTGCTCGCTGGGACGCTGCCAGGCGTGGTCGCCGGCGCGATCATTCGGGTGTTCCTGATCCCCGGGCCGCAGCTGTTCCGGTTGTTTGTGGCGACCCTGCTATTCCCGCTGGGCGTGTGGTTGTGTCTGCGCAGCGTGCGGGCGCCGTCCAGGCCTGTGCCGACGCCGCCGTCGAACCGCTTCGTCATAACTTTCGCGCTCGGCGTGGGGGTTGTCGGTGGCATCTACGGCATCGGCGGTGGCTCGCTGCTGAGCCCGATCCTCGTCGGCCGCGGAATTCCCGTCTCCACCGTGGCACCGGCCGCGCTCACGTCTACGTTGGTCACCTCAGTCGCCGGGGCGGCCACCTATGTAGTGCTGGCCCTGACCACCACAGGCCAAGACATAGCCCCGCAATGGACGATCGGCGTCATCTCCGGTCTAGGCGGGCTTTGCGGTGGCTACCTCGGCGCTCACCTGCAACCGGTGCTGCCGGAGAAGGCGCTGAGGGCGGGTTTAGGCGTTCTCGCCGTCGCCACCGCCGCCCTCTACGTGACCCAGGCACTGGCCTAAGTGCGCCTGGTCGCAACCACTATGTGGCGTACTGCGACCACGGCCGGGCGGCGATTTCAGCGTGGCGGTGGGCGACTTGGTAGCTGTAGCCGAGGAGTTCGGCGACCAGGGGAGGGGACACCTCGGCGACGAGGTTTTGGATCGCGGAGTTGCGGGCGCCGAGCAGGTTGATGCCGAGGTGTCGCAGCCGGAAACCTGACATAATGTCGCTTATCGGCAGAAAGGACGCCGCCGAGTGACATCCGACGAACCGGCCGTATTGACGATTGGATGATCCGAGCAGTTCGCGGCGCTAATTGCCCTTCTCGCTGCCGAACGGGCTGGTTTCATCCGTTCTCCATATGTCCAGGTTGTGGCACAGTTCAATCACTCAATGAATGATTCGGCTGTTACGAGAACCCGTGAACGTTGCCCCGGACCGCCGGTCGTTCAGTCGGCAATCGACCAGTCCTCGCGCCGCCCCAGGGCGCCTCAGTAGCAATACGTCACTGTGACGAATTACCATGCAGCACAGGCTCATTGGTGCGCCAAATCCGCTGGCCCGACTACCACCCAGCGGGCGTCGCGTCGACGGTTGGGCAGGCTGCGAAGGGCGATTGGCGTGGCTGAGAAAGATGCCGGGCTTCATTCCTCGTGTCCTGCGTCTTGATGACGTTTCACTTTGACAAGTCAGTGATTTGCGAGTTGCATTGGAGGCGCTGAGCACGCAGCCGGCCTGGGGCCGGTGTCGTCACCTTCTCGGGCCGCGGCACTGGACTGGAGACACCGCCTAGACATTGATCTGGTTCATGTCACCCGGAAGTCCGCGTGAACTCCTTGGCCCCGCAACACACCTGACGCCGCGCATGTTCGCGCGCCCCGGTACCGACACCGGGGCCCCTGCGGCGATGACGCTGGAGTGGAACGTGATCCACCAGCACCAAACCACACCGCCATCAACCACAGCGCGGTGACCTCGCACGAGTCCTGCATTCCGATCCAAAACACCCGCGTTCTACTGAAGAAGCAGGACAAACACCCACAAAAGGAGTGACCATGACAGCACAGAATGGAGGAACGGAATACCGGGCAATCGTCGACACCCACCGGCACCCGGTCGGACCCAAGCTCCGAGCCAAGATGGCCGAGGTAGGTCTGTTCGACCCGAACCAAGAATTCCCGCAGACAAATTCTCAGGACTTCATCGTCTATCGCGACTTTTTCGATCTGGACTACGCCATGCCCAAGCAGCGCGAGGGCGGCGTCACCCTCAGCCTTGCCAGCAATGGCGGCGAGGTGGACTGGATTGCGCGGGACCTGCTTCAGGTCAGCACGGGCGATGCCCTGAAGTTCTTGAACGACGAATACCTGGAGATCAAGGACCGCTATCCCGGCGAGTTCGCGCTGATGGCCAACGCACATGCGCTACAAGAGGGCTGCCGGCCGATCGTCGAGGAGATGATCAGCCAGGGCGATGCCAAGGCGATCGCGGTGGCGTCCAGCTACGGCGACGGCTCCGATCGCACCTTCCTCGACAGCCCCAAGGCTGAATGGTTGTGGGAGTTCGCAGAAGCCAATGACATCGTGGTCCACATTCATCCACCAATGCTGTCGGTCGGCAACGAGGTGCTCATGCAGTACCGCCTCAACGAGGCGGTCGGCCGTCCCTTCGATTCGACCGTCACCGTTGCCCGGATGATCGGCTCCGGAGTGTTCGACCGCCACCCAAAGCTGCAGGTGTTGATCGTCCACATGGGCGGCGAACTCTCATCGATCCTTGGACGCCTGGATTTCACGTGGCACCTCAACTACAACGGGGTCCGCAACCCGCCGGCCAGCAGGCCTTACACGAACCAGCGGGCGCCGTCGGGCTACTTCAAGACCAACATTCTGGTCGACTGCATGGGGTTCAGCCCCATTGGACTGCGAGCAGCGATTGAGATGTGCGGTGTGGACCGAGTGGTGTTCGGCTCCGACTACGGTGCGGTGCCTTACGGGATCAAAGAGCATGTCCAGATCGTCCAAGACGTGCTTCCGAGCCCGGCTGAGCGCCAACTGGTGTTCTGGAAGACAAGCAACAAAGTATTCCGCCTGGGGCTCGTCGATACCGATCTCGTAACCCCCGGCTTTTCACCAATCGCGGCAGCCTAGAGCGCGATCCGGCGCCTGCTACTGATGACAGGAAAGTCATGTCGAAAACTGAGGTCATCAGTTTGCGCACTGAGCTGCACTCCGCCCAGTCGGCTCTGAAGCTGCACTACCTGACCCTCGGAGCGCCGCGTCGCGACGCGAGTTACGCGATCGCCAATGGGGCTAACTGCACGCTCAAAGCGTGGTCAGCAACTCCACATCGCGTCCCTGCGCGAGAGAAACGATGGCGGCGTCGAAAGTAACGAGGCGAACTCCCCTGCGGCGCGCGAGAGTAAGCAGATGGGCGTCTGTCACTTGGCGGTGACCGACGATGGTTGGAACGTCGTCGTCAACGAGTGACACGTCGTCGGACAGGAACCGGTGGCCATCGGCCCCGTGCAAAGCCGCAAGGACATGCCGCGCGTCGGCCATCCCAATTGGGCTTGGAAGCACCTTGGGGTTCGTCGACACGCGAACGAACCCGCTCTCGGTAATGGGGCAGGTCGCCCAGCCCCGCGACGCGTTGGCGGCAAACCACTCGCGGATGCGCACGTGGTGGATGTGAGAGTCCCAGGCCAAAGCGACCAGCGCGTTGACATCGAGCAGCGCCATCGTCGTTGGTCAGTCCTCGTCCAGCGCACGCCGGACGGTTTCCGGCGTGATCGGTGGCGTGCCGGACGGCACGCGAATGACCGGCAGCCCATCGGCGGCCTCGACGCGCGCCGGCGTGAGGCCGCGGCGCGCCAACTCGGAGATCACCGAGCCAAGGGACCGCCGCTCACCGGCGGCGAGTTCGCGTGCCGCGGTGACCACGTCGTCATCGATGTCCAGTGTTGTCCTCACGTTTTGATGCTACCGCACCAACGCATCAATCAGTCAGCACCTTTGTCGCGGCTGTCCTCGGTTCTCATTAGGAAATCGCCGCCCGATTCGCCGACGGCCAGCGGTGCGAATGGCTCTGCAGCAGGTGGCCACCAGGTCCGCGCGGGCGCGCCAGATCGAATGGCTCGAACAGCGCGGTCTAGAAAGCATTGCCGAACCAGATGAGCGCGAGAAAGTGTGGCGCTGATCGCGTGTTACCTGATCGACACCAGCGCCGCCGCGAGGATGCGGCACCCTGAAGTGTCGGCAACACGTCCAGACAGACCAGTGGGCCGGCGCAAACGAACCGCACCGGCCCACTGTCAGGTATGTGGGTGTTGTCTCAGACGGCAGAGACTCCTACTGCCTGAGGTCCTTTGGCCCCTTGCTCAACCTCGAACTGAACGCGCTGGTTCTCCTCGAGCGAGCGGTAGCCTTGTCCCTGGATCTCGGAGTAGTGAACGAAAAGGTCTTTCGCACCGTCGTCAGGGGTGATGAAACCGAAGCCCTTCTCACCGTTGAACCATTTCACAGTTCCCTGTGCCATTTACTTTCTTCTCTCACTAAAATTGGATGTACCAAAAACATCCAGACGACTAAAGGTAGCACGAACTCGCGCCAATTCTGATATGCGCTAGGACAATTCCTACCGAGGGTGACCGGAACGGCGACCACGTCTGCGACCCGAGGAACCCGAGCGGCGCGGCTGCGGCGACGGATGCGACGCGACCACTTTCTTCGGTGCGGGCGCGTGGTAGGGCGCCCTCTCGCCGGCCACCGCATGCACTGCGGGTGAGTCGACGTTGACTTCCTGCGGCGCAACATGAATCCCGGCGCGGCGCATCAGCGCATGGGTGTCCCTGCGCTGCTCGGGCAGGACAACGGTCACGACATCACCGGCGTTTCCGGCCCGCGCCGTTCTCCCGGACCGGTGCAGGTAGGCCTTGTGCTCCGCGGGCGGATCGATGTGGACCACCAATTCGATTCCGTCGACATGCACGCCGCGCGCGGCGATGTCGGTGGCCACCAGCACCCGAGCCTCCCCCGCGCTGAATGCGGCGAGGTTTCGGTCACGTGCGGGTTGAGAAAGATTGCCGTGCAGATCAACTGCCGGAACACCGGATTCGGTGAGCTGCCTGGCGAGCTTCCGCGCTTGATGCTTGGTGCGCATGAACAGGATTCGGCGGCCGGTCCCGGCGGCAAGCCGGTGTACCAGTTCCTTCTTGGCTTCCACGCCGGAGACGTGGAACACGTGGTGGGTCATCTCGGGTACCGGCGACTGCGACCCGTCGACGGAGTGCAGCACCGCGTTGCGCAGGAATCGGTCGACGAGTTTGTCGACGCCGTTGTCGAGGGTTGCGGAGAACAGCAGCCGCTGGCCGCCGCTCGGTGTGGCCGCCAGGATGCGGGTGACGCTGGGCAGGAAGCCGAGATCGGCCATGTGATCGGCTTCGTCGATGACCGTGATCTCGATCGAGTCGAGGCTGATCAAGCGTTGCTTCATCAAGTCTTCGAGCCGGCCGGGACACGCCACGACGATGTCGGCGCCAGCCTTCAACGCCGCCACCTGCCTGCCTTGAGGCACGCCGCCGTAGATGATGGCCACGCGGAGGCCGTTGACGGCCGCCAATGGTTGCAACGTCGCGGCGATCTGGCTCGCCAGCTCCCGGGTGGGGGCAAGAACCAGACCCGCCGGTCGCGACGGGCGGCGCGGACGTCCCGCAAGCCTGCTGACCATGGGAAGCGCGAACGCGAGCGTCTTCCCGCTGCCCGTCTTGCCGCGGCCGAGGACGTCCCGGCCGGCAAGTGTGTCGGGAAAGGTTTCGATTTGGATGGGAAATGGATGGGTGATCCCGCTCGTGGCGAGCACTTCGATGAGCGGTTCGCCCACGCCGAGATCGGCAAAGGTTTTGCCAGTGGTCACTTGATGTCTTTCAGCATCGGTTGTGCCGAGTAGGCGCGAAATGCGCTCGTTCGATCAGCACAAGGTGGCGAGATTGCCGGTAGGCAAAATCGATCGCCGCGATACGAACTGCGCCGGATTCAGTGCGTCGGCCCATAGGTCAGGGCGGGCGCCGGAAGGATGAAGAAGCGTTTCACGACGTACTGGCCGTCCATTCAACGGCCAGCGTTGCAGTCAGTGTAACAGCACGGCGGACATGCACGCTCCCGGGCCCGTTGGTGTACGCGTCCATGCCCACAGCCTGTACAGTGGAGG
The DNA here is from genome assembly GCA_031292665.1 of Mycobacterium sp. Classification (GTDB taxonomy): domain Bacteria; phylum Actinomycetota; class Actinomycetes; order Mycobacteriales; family Mycobacteriaceae; genus Mycobacterium. The sequence goes on from JARLGR010000081.1 coordinate 24,841, forward strand.
GCGAGCCGCGTTCTAGCGGTCATCCGCGAATCGTCAACGCATTTACGCAGGAGACCAGCGTGCGATTCGGTCATCGTCCGTCAGCAGTGACGTACCGGCCGACATCTTCATTTGTAAGGACACCATATGGATAGCTCGAACCTATTTTCCCACCCCGAAGTGCCGCAACACGTCGCGTCCGACGAAGCCTCGGAAAAACCGGTCGAAAACCCGAGGTTTTCCGACCGGCCCGACAACCAGTCCGGCGTTCAGTCCGGCGTTTCGTCAAACTCACGATCGTGACCAGTCTCGCCGCGTTCAGCCGCCCCGGCGGCTGAACAGCCGAAGCTCAGCTTTCTACTGCCATTTGAGGTCGTCATCCGGTTGTTGAACGCCTTCATCGCGCTCGGTCGCGGGGCGGGTGTCGATCAATAACTCTTGCCAATGCGCCGGGCTGTACAGGTGCACGTCGCTGCCGCTGGTGACTTTTAGCACGCCGCCGGCGAGTATTTCGTAGGTAGCGGTCTCGGGATATTCGTCATCCTCGTCGTGGCCGTGAATCTGTACCCACATCTTCATAATGAGCTTGTTCCCTACAGGCGCTTACGCGCGCCCGTTCGTCACTCTTCCTCGTCGATGATGTGAACCGCGGCTTCCTCCGCCGACGCTGCGCCTCCGCTGATACCGGCGTCCTCGGCGAACAAATCCGACTCGGCGTCTTCGCCGAATCCCAGGTCCGGTGCAACAAGTCGACCGGCTCGCGCGCGGCCAACCTCACGCCACTCCGGGAATTCGGCTTCGCGCTCGGAGTCGTCGGAGCGCTCCTGCTCGTCTTCATCAAGCACCACGTTGATGCGCGATGCCGGATCCGGCTCTTCCTCCGCCAGAAGCTGGTCCAAGCTTTCGGACGGGCCGAAGGCGGCGTGCCCGTAGGACCGCTCGGGCGGCGAGTACCCCTCGTCGAGCACGTCGTCCATGCCACGGTCGATGAGGGTGTCCTCGGGCTGAAGCTGGTTGTCGTCGTCCACGCTGTATTCGCCTGCGGCCGGACCGTTGCCACCATAGGGAGCACTCATGATTCGCCCCCCAATTTATCGAATGTCATCATGCACTCCTGAATCGTTTTGGCACCGCCGTAAAAGTAAAGGCGGCGATACTTGCCCGCTAGGGCCATTCGGCCCTTTAGTGTTCCCATGACGGAAGACCCTGTCCCACTATGGGTTAGCGGTGGCACCGACGCGGCTGAGGTGGTCGATGAACCAATCGCGAGCGAGCATCGCGACCTGTTCGAGCGTCCCTGGCTCTTCGAAAAGGTGTGTCGCGCCGGGAACGACGGTGAGTTCGCACTCGCCGGGAATCATGGCCTGGGCCCGCCGATTCAGTTCCAGCACCTCGCCGTCGCGGCCGCCAACCATCAGCAGCGTGGGCGCGCGAACCTTGGTCAGCGCCGGGCCCGCGAGATCGGGTCGGCCGCCGCGTGAGACAACCGCGCCCACCTTGACGCGGGAATTGGCGGCCGCGACCAGGGCCGCACCGGCGCCGGTGCTGGCACCGAAGTAGCCGACCGGCAGGGCGGCGACGTCGGGCTGGGTCGTCAGCCATTCGGTGACGTCGACGAGCCGGCGCGCCAGCATCTGGATGTCAAAGACATTGGCGCGGTTACGTTCCTCGTCGGGCGTGAGCAGGTCGAACAGCAGCGTGCCGAGGCCCGCCCCGTTCAAGACCTCGGCCACGCAACGGTTGCGGGGACTGTGTCGGCTGCTTCCGCTGCCGTGCGCGAAAACCACGATCCCGACCGGCCGCTCGGGGATAGTCAGGTGGCCGGCCACCATGACTGGTCCGGCGCTGACGCGGACCTCCTCGTCGCGCAGTGGCGGGTCGTCGGGCGTGTCGGCGACGGTGAGCTCGGGAGACTTGCGCCGGGCCCGGTCCAGCAGGGCGGCCACCTCTTCGTCGGAGGTTTGCGTGAAGTTGCGATATCCCTGGCCGACGGCGTAAAAGAAGGCGGGCGCCTGCAACGAGATCACCTCGTCGGCGTATCCGGAGAATAGCGAGAAGACATCTCGTCCACTGATCGGGACCGCGAGCACCACCCGCCTGGCGCCCTGGGCACGGGCTACCTCGCAGGCGGCCTTGGCGGTCGCGCCTGTCGCGACACCGTCGTCGACGATCACCGCCGTCCGGCCCGCCAACGAGACGCGGTCGTGCGCGCCGCGGAAGCGTTCCGAGCGGCGCGCAACCTCAGCTCGTTGCTTGGCTTCGACAGCGGCCATGTCTTCCCCGGACAGGCCGATCTCTCGCACGACGGACTCGTTGATCACCCGCACCCCGCCCTCACCGATCGCCCCGAAGGCAAGTTCCGGCTGAAACGGCACCCCCAGCTTGCGGACCACCAGGACATCCAGCGGCGCCCCCAACGCCTTGGCGACTTCGAAGGCCACGGGGACTCCCCCGCGCGGCAACCCCAGCACCACGATGTCTTCGCCGCGAAACTCTTCCAGCCGCCGGGCCAGCTGGCGTCCCGCGTCCGCGCGATCATCGAACAGCGTGTCGTCGCCGCGCAATGATCCGAGTCGGTGGGCCAGTCGACGCTCAGCCTGATTGCCGTCGCCAAACTGCGTCATCACCCGAGTGTGCCGCGACCGGTCGCCGCTCCGAAGGGCCGAAGGACCACTCCTATCGGGACCAATGCCTCCAAGCATCCCCGCATCAGGCCGGGATGCTTGGGGCACCGCGGACTACGGCGGCGACCAGCCCCTATATCCGCAGATAAGAAACTTATGCATGAATATCTCCCGTATCTGCGGTGATAAACTACGTACACTATTGACGGGGGATGGATTCGGCTTCGTGCCGACGTTGCTTCGCCCTTTCGACGATGGCGGGTGGGACTTCGGTCAAGAGTTGGCGGTGACGTGGCACGTCGTTGACGACGTCCAGGCGGTGGTATGCGACCGCGCCGAGCCGCAACGCCGGCGTCACGCCGGCGCGGTCACCCACTGCTCAGGCGGCATCGTGAAAGATCAACCCGAGGGTGTAGCGGTCACCGGAGCGCACGACCGACACCCCGTGCCGGACCGGGGCGGCTGACCATCCCCGCGTCGAGCGCACCGGCCGTTCCCTGGTGGTGAAAACGCAGCCGCGCCCTCTCGGCAGCGCGATGACCGTGCCGCGGGATTGGGTCCGGGGCCGTTGCTCGACGAGAAGAAACTCCCCGCCGGTGTGCGTCACCCCCGGTTCGTCGAGGTTGATGACGACCTGCAGCGGAAAAATCAGGTCTCCGTACAGGTCTCGGTGCAGCGCGTTCCAGTCGCCCGCACCGTATTTGAGCATGAGAGCGGTGGGCTTTGTTTGCCCGGCGCGATGGCACATCTCCAGCCAG
>JARLGR010000017.1 GCA_031292665.1 Mycobacterium sp.
CGAAAATTATGCCCTTGTCGAGCATTACGCCTATACAGTAAGTCACGCGATGCGCCTTCTGGGCAATCGACCCCGCCGTTCCTATTGCCACGGGCTTCTGGCCGTGTGGCAGACGTGCAGGTGAGAGCGATTCCCAATCCCAGATTTGACCCTGCACCGATGCCGTCGAGATTACATGGCGGCTCGAACGTCATGATCCGCGGCGCACTGGCATAACCCGGCAGCCGATGGTGCCGTCCTCTGCCTGGATCCATACGTCGGCGTGTGGCTCGTCTTCAGGGAATGTGCGGGTTCCACGTGCATACCGTGCCGCCGCCGAACTGTTCGGTGAGGTGTGGTCCCAGGATGGTTCGGCGTCGGGCAGGCACCAGCCTTGTGGTGGTGTGGCCGGGCCGACGAAGGTGAGCGGGCGGTCGTGCATCATTTAGCAAACGTCTCGCACGGCCACAAACCGGGCGCACACTCGCGGCGCGCAACTGTTGCTGGATACGTTGGGCAAGGTTGTCGTCACCTCGGAGATCGGCGGTGGCCGGCTCATCGTGGTCGATGCACTAGACGATGAGGCGCCGCGATTCTACGAACACTTCCACTTCACGCCTGTAAGGAATCGCGAGCGCCGATTGGTGAAGGTGTCCACGGCGGCGAATGCGCTCCGGGCCGCATGGAAGGGTGGCCAGTCTTGAGTACCGCAGCCGCGCAGATAACCGAATAAGGAATTTCTGCGCCGCCTGGCCGCGTTGCATCACACGCATGGCTTTCCTTCGGTAGCCCGGGATACCCAGTTCCGCGCGAGTGCGTCGTCGAACGCTGTCGCCATCTCGCCGCAGCGATATCGGCCTCCTCACCGCGTTCCATCAGTTTGCGGATTTCGTGGTGCTCCAGCTCGGCCAAGATCGCCGTCGACCACAGCGGACGGTAAGGCCCTTCGATCGCCAGTGACAACAGAAAGTCGCGCTGCAGACTCGCGGCGATGAGTAACCAGTCGATCGCCGACCGTCCAGCGTTCAGCCCACAGGGCCAGTATGGTTGTCGAGCCAGCCGAGAATGACACGCAAGGACAGCCCCAAGTTCCCTATCTGGCAGTGGTTTTGAGCGCTCTCGGCGCGGGTGAATAAGCGTGCAGTCACCGATTGAGCATTCGTCAGGGTCTGGATTTGCGCATCGAGCTGGTCGAGGGGCACGTAGTGATCCTCGGCTCCGGCCATCAGCAACACGTCTTGGGTGATTCTGGAAGAGACGTCATCGGTGCGCATGGTGCGCACCGCGGCCAGCGCCTGGGCTGGGGTGTCGACTCCAAACACCGTTTCGGCGTTTCCGATGCCCCAGTCGGCCAACAAGTTCCGGCTGCGGACCCGGTTTATCAACCTGTCCACCACGACCGCCGGCAGTCGGCCGGCGTTAACCACCAGCGCTTTTTGCGGCGCGGCCAACCGGTAGGCGAAGCAGGCGGTGAAGTCGGTGAGACTGTCGTCGGCGATGACTCGGCTCACCCGCGGCTCGTAAGCTGCGGCACGCATGACCAGGCACCCGCCGAGTGAAAACCCCATCAAAGTCACGTCATCGAGACCGAAATGGTCAAGCACAGCGCCGACCGGCTTGTGCCACTCAGCCGTCATCGGCAATCCTGCTTCCAACGCCGCCCCTTGGCCGGGCCCGTCGAACGCCACGACGTCTAATCCCGCGTCGCGCAACGCCAACAGCATCGGCAGCCATTCCTCGATGTAGCTATCGAAGCCGCCGAAGACCACGATGGCCCCGCGCGGTGAAGCCGGCGTCAAGCGGTAAGCCGACAGGGTTGTCCCGTCGTAGACCACGTCGTGATGCTGGTCGGCGCTCACACCGCACTGTGTTAGCACGGTGTGCAGGAAGGTCTGCCGCGCGCCACGGCGGCGCGGGTCATCGGCCGACATGAAGAACTCAGCGGCGCGGATCAGGTAAGCGCCCGCCAGCATCCGGCCCTGTCCGAGCGCACGCTCACCGAGAGCGAGCAGCTGCCGAATCCAGTCGTCGTAGGTGGTCAGGCTAGGCGCGACCCGCCGCAGCTCGTCGAGCATCTGCGGTTCGCCAACCCAGTTCCAGAAGCGGTTGAGCTGAAAGTTCAGCGTCACATCCGGATGAAGGTCGTAATACCCGACCGGAAATGCAGCGTCATCACCCATACAAGATCTTTTACTGTCTGAATCACCCGCGGGCGAGCCCGGAGGCAAACTCAGCCCGGAACTGGGCAGGATGACATACAACAAGCTGGTTCTCATCAACGCCGCCGAGAACATCAATGATCCCCGGATGCCCCCGGGCAACCGCCCGGAGAGCTGGCTGCCAGCGGCGACGCCTTGGTTCGGGACACGCACCCGGTACCGCTGGCTGATATAGCTTCGCGGGGCGAGCGTAGACCTTGTAGTCTACAGGGTAGACTATACTAGATGTCTACTAACTCGACGACGATCCGGGTATCCACGCAGACACGGGATCGGCTGTCTGCCCAAGCCCGCGAACGAGGTGTCTCCGTGTCTGCTCTCCTCGATGAGCTAGCCACCCAGGCCGAAAAGGATGCGATCTTCCGCGCCGAACGAGAAGCCACTCGCATGGAGGCCGCCAGCCGGGCCGCGCTTGGCGAGAAGGAAGACTGGGACATCACGATTGCCGACGGCGTTGTCTGAACCCCACCGAGGCGAGGTCTGGCAGGTGGCTCTCGGTGCCGGGCGCGCGGGCGAACCGAGAAAACATCGACCGGCTGTCATCGTCTCCGTCGACCACATACTGGCAGGCGTCGAGGATGAACTGATCGTCGTCGTGCCGGTTTCAAGCTCCTTGGCACACAACCCGCTACGGCCGCGTATCTCGGTGGCCGAGGGCGTCGACGCCGAAAGTGTCGCCGTCTGTCGCAGCATCCGTGCGGTTTCTCGGAGTCGACTGCTGGAGCACCTGGGCGCACTTACACCCACCACGCTGGCCGAAATCGAACGCGCTGTTGCACTGATCCTCGGAATTGCTTAACCCTTCACACCGGGGATTGAGATACGGTCAGCAAGTTCGTTTGAGCACCGTCGGCGAATCCAATAGATGCCGTGCGAGGCGACGCGTTTAAGGTAAGAACACGGCCAGCATTACGACACTCCCGTAAGTAGCAGTAGCGGAAGAAACCGCGATACGCCTCGACTATTTCGTCTGTGTGACGGGCGCGGGTCGAATCTGTTGCCCCCGATAAAAACTAGGCTTCCATAGAACGGAGGCGTTCCTGTTGGCGACTCCGCTTGCGGGACATCGGTGTTGACTTCCCATACCCAGGTTCTTCCGGTGGCACTTTCCGGCATTCTGCACGATAGTCATATGAATCAGTAAGCGCACGTTTCAGCAGAGGTCGGAGCGTTCATGCAGAGAGACACAACGCCACGGCCGGATGGTGAAGGTGATGTCATCGATTCCTCCCTCTCGAGCGAAGGCCGGACCATGAACGGCATTTCGCTGGCGACTACAGTCGCGATCGACCCCGGTAGCACGCGGACGAAACGGTCGGATTCCCTTGAGTTGGGGGAGGTCTTTCAATTTCACCGCGAAATCATCGTCTGCGGTGAAGACGCGCTGTCGAAGACGATCGCCGAGGAGTTGAGGGGCGCCGGCGCGCGGATAATCAAAATCAACACCGCCGCCGATCTCCTCGGCGCCGGTGTCCATCGGGCGCGCGCCGTCGTCTGCGCGGGGCCCAATGACGCGACGAATCTGGAAATCGCGCTGCTGGCCAGGGAATACAGCCCAAACGTTCGCGTAGTGGCACGCCTGGCCAACGACGTGCTGCGCGAAGCGGTGGCCGCCGTCAACGGCCCCGGCGCGATCTTGGACGTCGCCGACCTCGCGACACCATCCATCGTCGAGGCGGTTCTGTCGCGTAACGCACACCAGTTCGACACGGCCGGTATCGAATTCGTCGTCTGGGCATCCGAGGCGCCGTACGGCGGGACTCTGCGGGAGATCTACGCCGACCTGGCTCCGGTGGCGGTGGTTCACGGGAAGAACTCACCTGCCCCCGGCGAGGTGGTGCCGTGTCCGGGACGGGATCAGCAGGTCTACGCCGGCGACTTGACCTCGATGATCGGCGTCAAGGACGAATTGGAAGCCCGAGGGATCACCGTGCCTCCCCCCACCGCGACGCGCTCTCGCAACTCCCGGGTGCGACGCGCATTCGATGCCGCGCGCGCCATGCTCGACGACGTCAACCCGATGCTGTATCCCTCGTTGGCATTCGCGTTTCTCCTCACGTTCGGCTCGACAGTCGTGGTGCACTTCAACTACCAGAACCCGCGGATGTCGTGGATCGACGCCCTGTACTTCGCCTCCGAGACGATTACGACCGTGGGCTATGGGGATTTCAGCTTCGCCCAGCAATCGACGTCACTGCGACTGTTCGCTGTCGCATTGATGTTCGGCGGCGTGACCGTTACCGCCATCCTGGTCGCGTTCCTTGCGGACCTGCTGTTGTCGCGCCGCTTCGTCCAAACGGCCGGACTCCGACGGGCTCGCCATATGCGCAACCACGTCGTCGTGGTCGGGCTGGGTTCGATCGGCATTCGCGTCGTCAGTGATCTCGCCGCCGCCGGATACGACGTCCTCGTCATCGAGCAGGACGAGAACAACCGCTTCCTGCCGACCGCGGCCGAACTCGACGTGCCGGTGATTTTCGGAGACCCGACGATGCGCCAGACGCTGGAGTCGGCGCGCGTCGATCGCGCCCGCGGCGTGGCGGTGGTGACCAACGACGACATGGAGAACATCGAGACCGGGATCGTCCTGCTTGAAATCCTGGGATCCGATACCAAGGCGCCGATCGTCTTGCGCGTTCAAGGCCGCGCTCTCGGCGCTGCGGTGAATCAGCGGTTCGGTTTCGATAATGTGCGGTCGATCGTGGATTTGGCGGCCCCCTGGTTCATCGGCGCGGCGATGGGCCTGCAGGTGCTGGGGACGTTTTGGGTGGGGCAGCGCTCCTTCATGGTCGGCGGAATGCTCGTGGCTGCGGGCAGCGAGCTAGATGGACTGCGAATGTCGGAACTGTCTACCCAAACCCGCGTCATCGCCATCACTCGACCGGAGGGGCCGATGAGCTTACGCCCGCGCCGCGGCGCCCGACTGCAAGCTGGCGACACTGCCTACCTCATCGGTCCTTATCGTGAGCTGATCGCCACGCTGCGCAAGGGCCAGCCACCACCGACGACCACGGTCAACGGTGAGCGCGCGGCGAGTCTGGCGGCCGCGCGTTCACAAAGGCCAGATGTGCGCCCGCCAAGATGGGCGACCGACCTCGACGCCTGACGAAGGCCGGGCTATACATCGTAGTAGAGCGCGAACTCGTACGGGGTCGGTCGTAGATTGCACGGCGCAATCTCGTAATTGCGCTTGTAGTTAATCCACGTCTCGATCAGGTCGGGCGTGAAAACGCCTCCCTGGGTGAGGTATTCGCTGTCTTCCTCCAGACGGTCGATCACCGCGGACAGCTGGGTCGGCGCCTGCGGGATGTCCGCGGCCTCCTCTGGCGGCAGCTCGTAGAGGTCCTTGTCGATCGGGGGAGGCGGCTCGATCTTGTGCTTGATGCCGTCCAGCCCGGCCATCAACATGGCCGCGAACGACAGGTACGGGTTGCCCGACGAGTCGGGACAACGGAACTCCAGCCGTTTGGATTTCGGGTTGTCGCCGGTGATCGGGATACGCACGCACGCCGAGCGGTTGCGCTGGCTGTAGACCAGGTTGATCGGGGCCTCATAGCCGGGAACCAGGCGCTTGTAGGAGTTGACCGTGGGGTTGGTGAAGGCCAGCAGCGACGGAGCGTGGTAAAGCAAACCGCCGATGTAGTGGCGAGCGGTGTCCGACAGGCCGGCGTATCCGGTCGCGTCGTACATCAGCGGGACACCGTCCTGCCACAGCGACTGATGGCAGTGCATTCCGGAGCCGTTGTCGCCGAACAGCGGCTTGGGCATGAACGTCACACTCTTGCCGGCCTGCCACGCGGTTTGCTTGACGATGTACTTGTACATCTGATGATCGTCAGCCGCGTGCAGCAATGTGTTGAATTTGTAGTTGATCTCAGCCTGGCCGCCGCTGCCCACTTCGTGGTGGCCCTTCTCGAGCACGAAGCCCGCGTTGGTGAGGTTGGTCAGCATCTTGTCGCGTAGGTCGACGTAGTGGTCGGTGGGTGCTACCGGGAAATAGCCCCCTTTGGGGCGGACCTTGTAGCCGCGGTTGGGGGTGCCGTCGAGCTCGTTCGGCTCGCCGGTGTTCCACCAACCGGATGTCGCGTCCACCTCGTAGAACGAGCCGTTTATGCGCGAATCGAAGCTCACCGAGTCGAAGATGTAGAACTCGGCTTCCGGACCGAAGTAGGCGGCGTCCGCAATGCCGGAGCTGATCAAGTAGTTCTCGGCCTTACGGGCGACGTTGCGCGGGTCGCGCGAGTACAACTCGAGCGTGAACGGGTCGTGCACGAAGAAGTTCACATTCAGCGTTCTGGCGGCACGGAACGGGTCGACGGTCGCGGTTTCCGGGTCGGGAAGCAGCAGCATGTCGGATTCGTGGATCGATTGGAACCCGCGGATCGAGGAGCCGTCGAAGGCCAAGCCCTCCTCGAACACGGTCTTGTCGAACACGTAAATCGGAATGGTGAAGTGCTGCATGGTGCCTGGCAGGTCACAGAAGCGGACGTCGACATACTCAATGTTCTCGTCCTGTACGAGTTTGAAGATATCGTCAGGCGTCTTTTCGGACACGGAATGCTCCTTTGCTTGATCTTCGCGGGCTGACGGCGAACTCCAGCCCGCCATGATCCTGCGCGCGACCGTATTGGGCGCCCTCCTATTCATGCACGCCATGCCGCCCTCCGCATCCGGGCGAAGATCAGTCAAGCGCGGGAGATTAGCTTCACCGGGAGAGCGGGAGCTCAAAACGAATAGTCGAACGATCCGCGACCATGCACCGATAGCCGCGCGGTGTCGCGTCGGCGTTCGTGGGCCGCAATGTGGTGTTGACCCGCGATCAGTCCGGCGGCGTTGGGGTCATCGACCCGATGTAATAAGTCTCGTGCCCCGTTGGGTAGCCGCCGCCGTCGGTGGCGATGTGAACGTGGTCGTAGTGATTCAGGGTTTCGTTGCCGTAGTCCGCCGTCCAACTTCCCGCGCCGACGCCCGGGTAGATCTTCTGCCGCCAGATCACGTGGTTCACCCCCCACCGTTTCGCATTCGCCAGCGCATACCCGGCGATCTGGTTGCCGAGCTCGATGCCCTCGGGGCTGTCATGGTTCGGGATCATCACATCGATCGCCAGCCCCTTGGGATGCCAGGGCAAGGGATCCTGCCGGAACCCGAAGATGGTTTTGATCTGCGGGAAAAGCACGCTGATGGTGCGGGCCGCCCAGATGGTCTTCACCTGCAACCGCTCCTCCGACGCGACGCCGGCAGGCAGCGCGAACTGGAACTGCTGGGCCGCGACAGGCGCGTTGGCCGCCAACGATCCCACTTCGGCGGGGGTGGCGGTGTGCGCCGCGCCGGCCGGCGTAGGCGACGCGCTCGTCGACGCCGGTGACGACGCAGCCGGACTCGGCGCCCGGCGCGGATGCTCGTTTGCTTGGGCATAGAGCATGGCGGCGGAGACGACGACCGTGGCGGCGAGCGCCAACCAGCGGCCCCGGCCGTCGGCTGACTTTTCGCTGACCACGACCAGCAGCCTAGTGCCCCGTGGGACTTCTGTGGCGGTCTCCGTCAACTCTTAATTGGCTTTTACTACGGAGCGGAGCCGCCCACGATGACCGTCAGCACTGATGACCGGGGGTCGCCCTTGTCGGCAAGTGCCATAACGAGTCTGGGGCGCACAAGCGTGAGCGGACCAGCCACCGCACCGCGCCGGGGGTCCCGCGACTTCCGATGGCCACTATTTCCCGTTGCGTAGTCGCCGCGTCCGGCAAACTGTTTGTTGCACGATCTCTGTTCTTCCGTCGAGCCACGAGGACGCTTCGCATGACACAGAACTCGATCGGGATCACGGGCTTCTCGCACGTCTGCATCGCGGTATCCGATGCTGAAGCGTCGTTGCGGTTCTACCGCGATCTGCTGGGACTCGACGTCTTCTTCGACGTCGAACTCGACGGTCCGCCTATGGAAGTCGTGACGGGGGAGGCCGGCGCGCGCGGCCGGATGATCGGCGGGATGCTCGGCGGTACCGTCGTGGAGCTTCTCGAGTTCGCGCACCGCCCCTTGGTGCGGCGCGACGACACCACGCTCGGCTACACCAACGTCTCCTTGAGCGTCCGCGACATCGACGCCGCACTGGCCGCGGTGACCGCCGCCGGCCTTCAGCCGGAGCAGCAACCGGTGGAGATCGGGGGCGTGCGGATGTTCTTCGTCCGTGACCCGGATGGCACCCCGGTCGAGTTCGTGTGCTACCCCAACGGGGAACGAACCTCGGCCCAAATGTGGGGCTACACAGGCAGCTAAGAGGTCAGTTCCGGCCTAGCAGATCGCTTGTTGCGCAGACGCCTTCGTCAGCGCGGCCGTCAGAAAAAGGGATTGCTGTTCGCTTGCCACTCGGCCGACTGCGGCCGCTCCCCGTAGCGCGCGACGTAGTCCTTGTGCATCCTGGCGTCTCTATCGCGCCTGATCACGTCAACCAGGTTGGGGTCCAGCCCATGCTGCGCCAATCGGTGCCGCCGCCACACCTTGTTCATGGCCATGGAGATGAGCAATGCCCATATGTAGATGGGCACCGTCATCTCCGTGTGCACATACAGCGACGCCGGCAGCAGCCAGAACGGTGCGAGCACGAAGAGCGGGGGGATCGCGAACACGACCATGAAACGCCGGACGGCTCCCTTATCGGCCAGGTCATGGGCGACCCAATCGCGCATGCTGTCCGGCAGGCGTCGAAAGCCGTACGCGTATAAGACGTACTGCACGAAGTTGGGTCGTGTGGCTGCCATAACATTCCTCTGCCCTGGTGTCTCTCTCCATTTTTACCCATGGCCGCGGGCCTCACCAATGGCCAATGGTCACACGGTGCAGAGATGTGGCGAAGGCCACTGAGATCCCGCACCGACCGACGGCGGCGCGAAGCGTCCCGCGGGCCGCGGGGTAGGGTCGAGAAGGTGTGTGGAGCCACCGGTGAGGTGCGACTCGACGACCGGGGCCCCGACGTAGCGGCGGTGGCAGCGATGGCTGACGTGCTGGCACGGCGGGGTCCGGACGCGGCGGGGGTCTGGTCGCAGGGCCGGGTAGCACTTGGTCATCGTCGCCTCAAGATCATCGACCTGTCCGAAGCCGGCGCCCAGCCTATGGTCGACGCCGAACTGGGCCTGACGATTGCCTGGAACGGCTGCATCTACAACTACCAGGAGCTGCGGCGCGAACTGACCGGGCACGGATACCGGTTCTTCTCGCACAGCGACACCGAGGTGCTGCTCAAGGCCTACCACCACTGGGGCGACGACTTCGTCACCCACCTGCACGGCATGTTCGCGTTCGCCATCGTCGAACGCGATAGCGGCCGCGTGCTGCTGGGCCGGGACCGGCTCGGCATCAAGCCCTTGTACCTCACCGAGGACAGCCACCGGATCCGGTTCGCGTCGACGCTGCCGGCACTGCTGGCCGGTGGCGGCGTGGACACCCGGATCGACCCGGTCGCCGTGCACCACTACATGACCTTTCACTCGGTGGTGCCGGCGCCGGCCACCATCCTGCGCGGAGTGCGCAAGCTCCCGCCCGCGTCGCTGGTTGCCATCGAGCCCGACGGCCAGCGCACCACCAAGACCTACTGGCTGCCGGACTTCACCAGGCACGACGACCGCTCCGGCTGGTCGGAACTCGATTGGGAAGACGCGGTGCTAGGCGCGCTGCGCACCGCGGTCAGGCGCCGACTGGTCGCCGACGTGCCCGTGGGCTGCCTGCTGTCCGGCGGCGTCGACTCGAGCCTGATCGTTGGCCTGCTCGCCGAGGCGGGGCAGACGGGGCTGTCGACGTTTTCCATCGGCTTCGAATCGGCGGGCGGCGTCGAGGGCGACGAGTTCCGCTGGTCGGACATCATCGCCGAGCGCTTCAGCACCGACCATCATCAGATCCGCATCGGGACCGACCGGATGCTGCCGGCCCTCGACGGCGCGATCGGCGCAATGAGCGAGCCGATGGTCAGCCACGACTGTGTGGCGTTTTACCTGCTCAGCCAGGAAGTGTCGCGCCACGTCAAGGTCGTCCAGTCCGGCCAGGGCGCCGACGAGGTGTTCGCCGGCTACCACTGGTACCCGCCGATGGGGTCGCCGGCGGCCGCCACGCTCGAGGGGGCGGTCGCCCAGTACCGCGCGGCATTCTTCGACCGCGACACGGCGGGGGTGCGGGCCCTGGTGGCGTCGGGGACCGTCGCGCCGGGTGACCCCAGCGAGCGCTTCGTGGCCGAACACTTCTCTCGCGCCGGCACCGACACGGGCATTGACCGCGCGTTGCGGCTCGATACGACGGTGATGTTGGTAGACGATCCGGTAAAGCGGGTAGACAACATGACCATGGCGTGGGGATTGGAGGGCAGGGTGCCGTTCCTCGACCACGAGTTGGTCGAGCTGGCGGCCACCTGCCCGCCGGAACTGAAGACCGCGCACGACGGCAAGGGCGTGCTCAAACAGGCTGCGCGACGGGTGATCCCGTCGGAGGTCATCGACCGTCCCAAGGGTTATTTCCCGGTCCCCGCGCTGACCCATCTTGAAGGGCCCTATCTCGACATGGTCCGCGATGCTCTGTATTCCCCGGTTGCCAAGGAGCGCGGCCTGTTTCGCAGCGACGCGGTCGACGCCCTGCTGGCCGATCCCAACGGCAGACTGACCCCGCTGCGCGGCAACGAGCTCTGGCAGATCGCCCTCCTCGAACTATGGCTGCAGCGTCATGGCGTGTCGGGGCCCGCGGCATGACCGCCGTCGACCCCACTGAGGACACCGCGGACCACACCGAGGCCATCACCATGGGCCTGCACGACGCCTCGCCGCCGGATCTGGTCGAGGTGATGGCCAAGGACGTGGAGCTCGAAATGGGTTGGGGCCGGCTCATTTTCGGGCAGACCTTCGCCCACGCGGACCAGCTGGCCGAGACACTGCGCCAGGAGGCGCCCGGCCGGCGCGATATCTGCATCTACGCGCGCGAGTCCCACGTGGTGGTCGCCGGTTCCCCGTCCGAGCTCTTCATCGACCCCAGCCACACCTATCGGTTGCGTTTCGCCGGCGACGATCACGAGCCGGCACCGGCACCGCCCGGCATCACGGTGCGCACCCTCAACGACCCGGCCGATGCCGATGCCATGAACCGGGTCTTCGTGCGTTGCGGCATGGTGCCGGCGCCCGTCGATACGATCTGGAACAACCATGTGAACGAGCCGGCGGTCACCTACCTGATTGCGGTGCGTGACGACGACGGCGCCGTGGTGGGCACCGTGACCGGCGTCGACCACGAGGTGCTGTTCTCCGATCCGGAGTGCGGGTCGAGCCTGTGGACCCTGGCGGTCGACCCGGCTGCCGGGATCCCCGGGGTCGGCGAGGCGCTGACCCGGGCCACGGCCGAACACTTCCGCAGCGCCGGCCGCGCCTACTTGGACCTGTCCGTGGGACACGACAACGCGGCCGCCATCCGCCTGTACGAGAAGCTGGGCTTCCGTCGGGTTCCGGTGCTCGCGATCAAGCGGAAGAACGCGATCAACGAGCCGCTGTTCAGCCCGACGCCCGAGACGGTCGACGACCTCAATCCGTACGCGCGGATCATCGCCGACGAGGCCCTGCGCCGCGGCATCTGGGTCGAGGTCTTGGACGCCGAAACCGGCGAAATGCGGCTCACCCACGGGGGTCGCAGCGTGGTCACCCGGGAGTCGCTCTCGGAGTTCACCTCGGCGGTCGCGATGTGCCGGTGCGACGACAAGCGGCTGACGCGGCGGCTTGTCGCCGATGCCGGCATCACCGTGGCCCGTGCCCGCCTGGCGACCTTCGACGACGAGGACTACGCCTTCCTGCAGGAGGTGGGCGAGGTCGTCGTCAAGCCCACCCGGGGCGAGCAGGGCAGGGGCATCACCGTCGGCGTCACCGCCGAGAACCGGCCCGACGACCTTGCCGCGGCGCTGGCACGGGCCCGTGAGCAATTCCCGGAGGTGCTGATCGAGCAGCGGGTGACGGGCAACGACCTGCGGCTGGTCGTGATCGACGGTCGGGTGGTTGCCGCCGCGCTGCGCTTGCCGCCCGAGATCATCGGCACGGGCGACCACACCGTGCGGGAGTTGATCGTGGCCGAGAGCCGGCGTCGTTCCGCGGCCACCGGCGGCGAGTCACGCATCCCACTCGACGGCATCACCGAGGCAACGGTCGCCGAAGCCGGTTGGCGACTGGACGACGTCCTGCCGCAGGGGACCCGGCTTTGCGTTCGGCGCACGGCGAACCTGCATCAGGGCGGCACCATCCACGACGTCACCGCGCAGGTGAACTCCGAACTGTGTCGGGTTGCGGTGACGGCCGCCGAGGCAATCGGCATCCCGGTGACGGGCATCGACCTGCTGGTGCCCGACGTCACGGGCACCGAATACGCCTTCATCGAAGCCAACGAGCGACCGGGGCTGGCCAATCACGAACCGCAACCCACGGCCGCGGCATTCATCGACTTCCTGTTTCCCGGTCAACCCGGGCAGCCGCTGGCATGGACTCCCGAGGAGTCGCGCCCCGACGCACGCGGTGCTGGGTAAATCCGCGGTGTCCGGTCGACCTCCGCGCCGCCAGAACGGAGCCACATGAGCGCGAGCGCGCAATCCGGAATTATCTCGACGCATGTGCCGGCCCGGTTGGACCGGCTGCCGTGGGCGAAGTTTCACTGGCGCGTCGTCATCGGGCTCGGTGGGGTGTGGATCCTCGACGGGCTCGAGGTCACGATGGTCGGCAACGTGTCGTCCCGCCTCACCGAGAAGGGGAGCGGGATCGACCTCAACCCCGCCCAGATCGGCGTGGCGGCGGCGTTCTACATCGCCGGGGCGTGCCTGGGCGCGTTGTTCTTCGGTCATCTGACCGACCGGTTCGGCCGGCGCAATCTGTTCATGCTGACTCTCGCGGTGTATCTGGTCGCCACCGTGGCGACCGCGTTCGCGTTCGCGCCGTGGTACTTCTTCATCGCGCGGTTCTTCACCGGCTCGGGCATCGGGGGCGAGTACGCCGCGATCAATTCGGCGATCGACGAGTTGATCCCGGCCCGGGTGCGCGGTCGCGTCGACCTGGTGATCAACGGGACGTATTGGCTGGGTTCGGCCGCCGGCGCGGCCGGCGCCCTGGTGCTGCTGGACACCTCGCACTTCCCGATCAACATCGGCTGGCGGCTCGCCTTCGGCATCGGCGCGATGTTCGGCATCTTCGTCCTTCTCGTGCGGCGGAACGTCCCGGAAAGTCCACGGTGGTTGTTCATCCACGGGCGCAACGAGGAAGCGGAGCGCATCGTCGGCGAGATCGAACAGGATGTGGAGCGGGAAACCGGTGAACCGCTTCCGGAGCCGCCGGGGTGCCCGCTCAAGATCCGTCAGCGGCACGCCATTTCGTTCGTGGAGATCGCCAGGGTGGCGTTCACGCGCTATCCGCGGCGTGCGGTTCTCGGACTGGCGCTGTTCATCGGCCAGGCATTCCTCTACAACGGTGTGACCTTCAACCTGGGGACCCTGCTGACCGGGTTCTACGGGATCCCCTCGGGAAAGGTGCCGGTGTTCTTCATCGTGTGGGCGCTCAGTAATTTCGTCGGCCCCCTGTTGCTCGGGCGCTTGTTCGACACCGTCGGCCGCAAGCCGATGATCACGCTGTCCTATGTCGGTTCGGCCGTCGTGGCGGTCGGGCTGGCGGTTGTGTTCGTAACGCAGGCCGGCGGTGTCTGGGGGTTCATCGGCGTGCTGGCGGTGACGTTCTTTCTGGCGTCGGCGGGTGCGAGCGCGGCGTACCTGACCGTCAGCGAGATCTTCCCGATGGAGACCAGGGCCCTGGCCATCGCGTTCTTCTACGCGGTGGGCACGGCGATCGGCGGCATCACCGGCCCGTTGTTGTTCGGTCAGCTGATCAGCTCGGGTCAGCGCGGCCAGGTCGTCTGGTCGTTCCTGATCGGAGCGGCAGTGATGGCCGTCGCCGGTCTGGTCGAACTGTGGCTCGGTATCGCGGCCGAAGGACGGCCGCTGGAACATCTGGCAATGCCGCTGACGGTCGCCCAGGACGGGGCCGAGCACGAGGAAGAGGCCGCGGACCCGTATAGCTCGCGCTGACCGGCCGCCCGTACTACTACGATTGCCGTCATGGTGCGGCTGCTGCCGGTGCGCCCAGTCGTCGTGGCGGTCTTTTCCCGAGATGGTCGGTAGCGGCCGGTGATGCGGTCACGCCGCGTGGTGAAGATCCGCAGGATCCGCGAGTGGCTGGCGCTGTGTGCTGCAATCGCATTGATCCCGTGGACCGTTTATCTGGGGCTGACCCTGCCGCAGAGCTACAGCGCCCAGCATTGGCAGGTGACCTGGGTCGGCTTCGATGTCTTGTTGCTGGCTTTCATGATTGCCACCGCGGTCCTCGGCTTCGCCCAGCACCCCCTGCTGACGCTGTTTGCGTTCGCGACGGGAGTTCTGCTCGTGTGCGATGCCTGGTTCGACGTGCTGACCGCCAAGCGGGGCGACTTCGCTGTATCGGTCCTCACCGCCGCGCTGGGGGAGCTGCCGCTGGCGACGGTGCTGGTCGCCGGCGCGTTGCGCATCGCACGGCTGCAGGGTGCTCCGCTGAGCCGCATGTGGTGGCCCTTCCCGGTGCGCAGACGGGCCGCGGGGTCGCGCCGGCGACCGCCGGGGCGGTCCGCCCGCACCGTGGAGGCGATCACGGCCGACCGGTGACACACGAGTCCGCATGATGCTGCGGGTTCGTCCGCGTCTCACGTTCGCAACCAATGCAGACATAGCCGTCACACCGGCGTAACAAGTTCGCCATCGAAGCTTCCTACGGTAAGTCGGTCCTTCTTCGGAAGAGGACTTCGCGCAACCCTCAGCGATAGGAACCCAATTGAGCGGCAATGCAGTCCGTCTGCAGGCGATCAACAACGTCGAGGCATATGTCCCCCCAGCCGTCAGCTTCAACCCCGGTGAAGAACCTGGAGAGATCTTCGGCTCCAACGTCTTCACCAAGGCTGAGATGCAGGCCCGGCTACCCAAGTCGGTGTACAAGTCCATCGTCGCGACCATCGACAAGGGCACCAAGCTTGACCCCGCGGTCGCCGACACGGTCGCGGTAGCCATGAAGGACTGGGCCCTGGAGAAGGGCGCCACCCACTACGCCCACGTGTTCTACCCGATGACCGGCCTGACCGCCGAGAAGCACGACAGCTTCCTGGAGCCCGTCGGCGACGGGAACACGCTCGCCGAGTTCGCGGGCAAGACCCTCATCCAGGGCGAGCCCGACGCCTCCAGCTTCCCCTCGGGCGGGCTGCGCAGCACCTTCGAGGCACGCGGCTACACCGGCTGGGACGTCACCAGCCCGGCCTACATTCTGGAGAACCCGAACGGCAACACCCTGTGCATCCCGACGATTTTCGTCTCGATGACCGGTGAGGCGCTGGACTACAAAACTCCCCTGCTGCGCAGCCAGCAGGCCATGGGCGCCCAGGCCGAGCGCATCCTGAAGTTGTTCGGCCACAAGGACTTCAACCACGTCGTATCGTTCTGCGGCCCGGAGCAGGAGTACTTCCTGATCGACCGGCACTTCTTCCTGGCCCGACCCGACCTGGTCAACGCCGGTCGCACCCTGTTCGGCGCCAAGCCGCCCAAGGGGCAGGAGTTCGACGATCACTATTTCGGCGCGATTCCCGAGCGGGTGCTCGGTTTCATGATGGACACCGAGCGGGAGCTGTTCAAACTCGGCATTCCCGCAAAAACGCGGCACAACGAGGTGGCTCCCGGCCAGTTCGAGATCGCGCCGATGTTCGAGCGGGCCAACATCGCCTCCGACCACCAGCAGTTGCTGATGACCGTCTTCAAGACGATCGCCAAGAAGCACGGCATGGAGTGCCTGTTCCACGAGAAGCCGTTCGCCGGCGTCAACGGATCGGGTAAGCACGTGAACTTCTCGATGGGTAACTCCGAGCTGGGCTCGCTGCTGGTCCCGGGCGACACCCCACACGAGAACGCCCAGTTCCTGGTGTTCTGCGCCGCGGTGATCCGTGCCGTGCACAAGTTCGCCGGGCTGCTTCGTGTCTCGGTCGCGTCGGCCACCAACGACCACCGGCTGGGCGCCAACGAGGCGCCGCCGGCGATCATCTCGATCTTCCTCGGCGAACAACTCGCCGACGTTTTCGAGCAGATCGCCAAGGGTGCTGCCACGTCGTCAAAAGGCAAGGGCACCATGACGATCGGTGTCGACACGCTGCCCGCACTGCCGACCGACCCGGGTGACCGCAACCGCACCAGCCCGTTCGCGTTCACCGGCAACCGGTTCGAATTCCGGGCACCTGGCTCCGGACAGACGGTCGCCGTGCCGATGATCGTCCTGAACACGATCATGGCGGACTCGCTCGACTACCTGGCGACAATTCTCGAGAAGGCTGTCGAAGAGGGCCAGGACTTCGATGTGGCGGTGCAAAAGCTGCTCACCGATGTCATCACCGAACACGGCGCCGTGGTGTTCAACGGCGACGGGTATTCGGAGAACTGGCAAATCGAGGCGGCCGAGCGTGGTCTGCCCAACCTCAAGACGACGCTGGACGCCGTACCCGAGCTGATCAAGCCCGCGGCGGTGGAACTCTTCGAGAAATACGGCGTGTTCAACGAACGCGAGCTGCACAGCCGCTACGAGGTCCGTCTGGAGCATTACGTGCTGACCGTCGCGGTCGAGGCGAAGCTGACGCTGGAGATCGGGACGACGGTGGTACTGCCGGCCGCTCTGCGCTATCAGACTGAGCTCGCGCAGAACGTGGCCACCTTGAAGGCCGCCGGTGTCGAGCCGGACCTGGTTCTACTCGAAGCGGTTTCAGCTCCGCTGGCCGATCTCACCGCCGCGTTGGCCGCGCTGAAGTCGGCGCTGTCCGATCACTCGGCGGACTCGGCGCTCGACGAGGCCAAACACGCCCAGCAGGCACTGTTGCCGGCGATGACCGCGGTGCGCAACGCGGCCGACAGTTTGGAGGGCGTTGTGGCCGACGACCTGTGGCCGCTACCGACCTACCAGGAGATGCTCTACATCCTCTGACGGGTGGGCGGCGCGCCGGGGCGCCTACTATCCGACCAGCTTGGTGAGCCAGGTCGGATCCTGATAGTTCACCGACGTGGTGCCGTCCCACACGAACGGCGTGGCGTTGGCATGGAGGCCGGACAGCGTCGTGTAACCGGCGGCGGCCTTCGCTTTGCCGGTGCCGACGTCGTCGCCTTCCTTGATGCAGGTAATCACGTCGGCGTCGACGCCGACGGTTTTGGCCAGTTGGGCGAGCTCGCCGTCGGCGCGATCCTCCGCGGCGTCCTCCTGGGGCTGGAAGGTGCTGGCGAACAGGCCCGAGTAGAAGCTGGCGTACAGCTTCGGATCATTCTGCGCCGCAACGCAGTAACTGGCCGCCACCGCACGGGTCGAATAGGTCTTGCTGTGCGACTTGTCGTCGAGGAAGTTGAGCAGGTGGTAGCGCACCGCAAGCTTCTTGTTGTCCACGGCGGTGTCGATATCGCTGGAATTCGACCTGATGAAGCTGCCGCACGGCGGGCAGATCGGTTCGTTGAAGATGTCGATCGTGGTGGACGCCGCCGGGCTGCCGACGTACACGCCGTCGTCGAGGACGCGCAGCGCGACCGCGTCCGGTGGGGGCGGCGGCACTCCGGCCGGCGCTTCGTGAGACGACCGCCACGGACGCGCCACGACGAGGACCAGGCCCACGATGGCCACCACGGCGATGACGGCGAGGCCCACCCACAGCCAGGGGTTGGGCCGCCGTCGGGGCGGCGGTTGGCTCCACGGCCCGCCCCATCCCGTCGGCTGGTGTAGCGGTCCGGCGGAACCGACGGGCACGCCCGGGGGCGACGGGGACGGCCACACGTGGCCGGCCGGGGGAGCGTTCGTCGCCGGCATGGGGGGCGGGGGCGCAAACCCGCCGGGCGGCTGGGCGTCGAACGCGGCGGGCATGCCCGCCACCTGGCTGCGCTCCAGGATGTCGGTCGCGCGGTCCCGGTCGGGTGTGGCCAGTGCGGCGTAGGCGGCCCCCGACAGGTCACCGCAGGTGGCGTAGCGGTCGGCGGGGTCCTTCGCCATCCCGCGGGCGATCACGCCGTCGAAGGCCGCCGGAACGCTCGGCCGCGCGGCGCCGGGCCGTGGGATCGGCTGGTTCAGGTGCGCACCGATCACGCTGAGCTGGTCGCCGCTGTAGGGCGGTGAGCCGGTCAAGCACTCGTATAACACGCAGGCCAACGCGTAAATGTCGGCCCGAGGTGTGACCTCGGCGTCGCTGAACCGCTCGGGGGCCATGTACTTGACGGTGCCCACGGTGGTGCCGAACTGGGTCAGCTTCTCGTCCGAGGTGGCGCTGGCGATCCCGAAGTCGACGAGATAGGCGAAGTCGTCCCTGCTCACCAGGATGTTCTCCGGCTTGACGTCACGATGCAGCACCCCGGCTGCGTGCGCGGCGTCCAGCGCCGAACCGATTTGGCGCACGATCGCCACCGCCCGGGGCGGCGACAGCGGCCCGTAACGCTTCAGCATGGTGGCCAGGTCCTTGCCATCGATGAGGCGCATGTCCACGTAGAGCTGGCCGTCGATCTCGCCGAAGTCGTGAATCGGTACGACGTGAGGTTCCTGCAGCCGCCCCGCAGTGCGGGCCTCCCGCTGCATCCGCGAGCGGAACACCGGATCGTTGGACAGCGTCTCGGACATCAGCTTGAGCGCCACGATCCGGTCCCGCACCGTGTCCTCGGCCTCGTAGACGTCGCCCATGCCGCCGCGACCCACCAGCCGCCGCAGCCGGTATGGCCCGAACTGCGAGCCCTCCCGCGAACCCGCGGTCGTGTCACCCATCGCCAGACTCCTCACCCCGCCGGTTGCGCGCCGCAAACCGACTGCAAGCGTCCTCGTGTCGTCGGCCATTGCCGAGCCGAACACCCGGTGGCATGCCAGGCATAAGGCTAGTGGTTTGGGCGACCGCGAGGCACGGTGAATGGCGAAAGCCAGCTAATCCGACAACCGCGCGGGGCCGCGTAATCAGCGGCGTTCCTCGTCACCCGTTCTGGGTTCGCTGAGCCCCTCCCGCGAGAGTGCCCTGACAAAGCCGTACGCGTGCATCGCGGCCGGGCCGGGGTTCTTGGCGATCCAGTCGTTGATCTTGTCGAGGGCCTTGGCCAAGTCATCGCGCTTGACCCGGATGAGGTACGTCTTCCTCTCGTCGTGCGGATCGTCGAGGGACTCGGCGACGGCGACGGGGTTCTTGAACGCGTAGGCGATGCCATGCACGGCATCGTGATTCAGCGCCCAGTGAAGTTCGTTGGGGCGCAGCCGGTTCACCGCCAAGTTGCGGTATTCGTCCTCGTCGTTCGGATCACTCACGGTGGCCGATGGTCCTCCTGTGTCTGCCCGCGAGAAGTTCGGCGACGATGGACTGGCGGTGATGCCGCCCCAGGCAAATCGACGAAAGCGTTCCCCAAGCTCTCATCATAGGAAGCAGCGTGACTGGTCGCATGCCGAGCGGCCGTCCCGCCATCCGTGGTCAGCGCCGATATTTCAGGAACAGGTATTCGTCGTGAACCAACGCGTGCTCTAGCCGCATCGTGCGCGGGGCCGGCAGTCGCGACGGCTGGACCCGGTGGCCGACGGGCTGACTCGAGGCGAGTTTCGGGGCCATCGTCACGCAGATTTCGACGACGAGGTCCGCGTCGACCAACTCGTCGAGCAGGGTCGGTCCGCCCTCGCAGAGGATGCGGCGCATCCCGTCGGCGCGCAGCAACGCCACGGCGCGGGCCAGGTCGACGGTGTCCTCACCGGCAAGCAGTACCCGTCCCCATAGGCCGTTGTCGGCCTCGTGTCGCGCGGTGTCCTGCTTGCGGGTCAGCAGGATCGGCGGCTGGTCGGGATCATTGAACAACATGGCCGGGAGGTCACCGGTCCGGCTGATCACGGCGATCGGGGGCGGTGCCGTCCGCCCCTCGTCATGCCGCCCGGCGCGCTGCGCGCCGGAGAGCCGCACCGGGCCGTAGTTCTCGGCGCGCGCGCTGCCGGCGCCGACCACGACCACGTCGGCGAAGCCGCGCAGGGTCCTCAGCAGCTGTTGATCGGCGGGACATGACAGCGGACCGGCGCGACCGCCGAACGCGGCGGCGCCGTCTGCGCTGAAGATCATGTTGACCCGCACCCCGTCGGGAGCCTCGGCATAGCAAGACGCGAGTTCTGCGACGTCGGCGACGGCGCCAACGCGTGGTGACGGCACCGGTCAGGCCTCGTGGCCCGGCTGCAGGTGGTGGACGTAGTTCAGCAGCGCCATCAGTTCTTCGAAGGGTTCCACTCCCGGACCGGCCATCAACCCAGTCTTCCAGTCCGGATTACACCTGGCGCGAAGTTCGCGCGGCCGCCCTTACGCCGATGACGCGCCGAATTCCATAGGCGGCGACGCCGATGCCCAGCACCGTCACGCCGGACAGCACCGAGGACAGGGGCATCGCACACGCGAGAATCACGCATCCGCTCAGTCCGATCAGCGGGATCGCTCGGCGCGGGCGGCCCTCATCCGGTCGGAGCGTGAAGGCTGAGGCGTTGGTGACCGCGTAATAAATCAGTACCGCGAACGACGAGAAACCTATCGCGCCGCGAAGGTCAGCGGTTGCGGCCAACACCGCCACCACGGCACCGATCACAATCTCGGCGCGGTAGGGCACTTTGAATCTCGGGTGTACTGCGGTCAGCACATGGGGGAGGTGGTGATCTCGGGCCATGGCCAACGTGGTGCGCGAGACCCCGAGAATCAGGGCCAGCAGCGAACCCAGCGCGGCTATCGCGGCACCCACCCGCACAACGGGCACAAGCCAACTCTGCCCCGCCGCCCGCACCGCTTCCGACAGCGGTGCGGCGGCTTCGGCCAGTCGTTGCGGGCCCAGCGCCGTCAGCGCCGCCACCGCAACCAACGCGTAGACGGCCAGGGTGATTGTGAGTGCCAAAGGGATGGCCCGGGGAATCGTGCGCGCCGGGTCGCGCACCTCTTCGCCAAGAGTGGCAATGCGCGCATATCCGGCGAAGGCGAAGAACAGGAGACCCGCGGCTTGAATCACGCCCCCGACGGTTGCGTCCGCCGGGTGCAGCGGCGTGGCGGCGGCGGGTCCAGACATGAAGACTGCGATGACGACCGCGGCAAGCACGGCGAGCACCAACGCGACGATGAGGCGGGTCAACCAGGCCGACTTCTGTACCCCGGCATAGTTCACCGCGGTCAGCGTTACCACCGCAGCAACGGCCACCGCGTGCGCCTGGGATGGCCATGCATATGAGCCGATGGTCAAGGCCATCGCGGCGCACGAGGCGGTCTTACCCACGACAAAGCCCCACCCAGCCAAATATCCCCAGAAATCGCCCAGCCGCCTCCGTCCGTACACATAGGTGCCGCCGGAGGCGGGGTAGAGGGCGGCCAGCCGCGCCGACGAGGTGGCGTTGCAGTAGGCCACCACAGCCGCTAGTGCGAGGCCCAGCAGCAGTCCCGAGCCGGCAGCACGCGCCGCGGGGCCAAGCGCAGCGAAGATCCCGGCGCCGATCATCGAGCCGAGTCCGATCACCACCGCGTCGAACAGTCCCAGGCTTCGACGAAGCTCATGGTCGGCCACCGGATTGCTCTCGGACACTCGGTCTCCTCAGACTGCTGAGAACGCACGCCCAACCTATCAAAACAATTCGAGGTGCCGCTTGGGGCGGCCTCAGCCGCGGCGGGTGTCGGCTCCACGAAAGCTGCACTCACACAGGCGATTAGGGGCCACGAGCCTCGACGTAATGACCTAGCTCGACAGGGCGTAGTCGAACGGGTTGTTCTCTCGCACTCCGCGATACATGCCCCACCGAACGATCCCCGGCATGACCACCCGTTCGACTGACCATCGCGGGAAACGCAACGAATGCCCGGAGGGCAGGAAGACTTCGAGCCCGTCGGGCTGGGCGCCGAGCAACGAACCCCACCGCCGCGCCGGCGCCTTGTAGGCGCGCATCGGTCGGCCGCCGAACTCGGCGCGGACGTTATGGGCGACCAGCGCATCCCCGCGGTTGCGGGCGGAGCTGCGATGGGGGTCGGTCGCCGCGACGTCGCCGACGGCGAAGACACCCGGGTGGCCGAGCACGCGAAGTTCCGATGTCACGCGAACGAACCCGCGCTCATCGAGCAACTCCGGCGGCAGCCAGTCGGTGTTGGGCCGCACCCGCCCGATCGCCCACAGCACGGCGTCGGCGGAAACCGGCGGCTGTCCCGCGCTCCAGTGGACCGGTTCGCTGGTGACCTCGTCACACTGGAAGGCGTTGGGCACCATGGCGCGGTGGCCTGGGTGGATGCCGACGCCCCGGTCGGTCAGCCGGCCGCGGATCCGATTCCAGATCCGCGGGTGGTACTCGCCTAGGGCGCGATCTCCGGGGAAGTAAAGGTCAATTCGCTTGTCCGGCCAGGTGGTTGCCACGTTGAGGGCGCTGCTGACCGCTGCCGCGCCGCCGCCGATGACGATCACCGAGCCGGCCGCAGCCAGCCGGTCGTGCGCCGCTCGGAGATCCGCGCCGATCTCGGCGGCCGATTGCAGCGTCGGCCGCCGCCAGAAACCATTGCTGACCCCGGTGGAAATGACCAGCGCGTCGTAGGCCTCGGTGATCGTCCCGCCATCCTCGCCCCGGCAGAACACGGTTCGGCCGGCCAGGTCCACTCCCGTCAGCTGCGCCTGAATTATTCGCACCCCATCCAGGCGCCGAAATCTGTCGAACGGAATCCAGTAATCGCGGGCCCAGTCCTGTGGACGGGAGAGCCGGATGCCGAGTTCTTGACCGCTGACCAACGCCGGTTTGGCGGAGATGCCGACCACGTCGGCGTGCCGAGACAAACCGATCGCCGTCAAGATGCCCACGTCTCCCATCCCGGCGATGACGACGCGCTTGCGGGTCATGCGACCACCCGCTGTGGCGGGATGGGCACGAAGCGGGAGACCCGGTCGATGACGCGCTGGTAATCGGGCCGGCGTTCCAGGCTGCGCTTCTCCATCATCGGGATGCTGGCGCTCAGGAACATGGCCAGCATCGCGAGCGCACCGGTGAACAGCCACCAGGCATCTGCGGGCGATGCCGCGACGCCGAACAACGCCAGGGCAAACCAAAACCCGAACTCTCCGAAGTAGTTCGGATGCCGCGACCAGCGCCACAGCCCGCGGTCCAGCACCTCTCCGGGCTGCCGGTCCCGGACGAACCGGTGCAATTGCAGATCCGCGACCGACTCCAACGCCACCGCCGCCAACCCGACGACGAACGCGACCGCGGTGAGCCATCCGATGTCGCCGCCGGCACGGGTCACGCACACGTACACCGGGAGCATGCCCAGGAAGACCTGAAGGGTGGGGATGAGGTGTATCGCGACCAGATCGACGACGAACTCCCAGCGTCCCGCGCGTTCCCGCATCATCGCGTAACGCCAGTCTTCGTGGTGCAGGCCCGGAAATCCGTAGACCCAGTTAGCGGTCAACCGTACCGCCCAGACCAGCACCAGCACCGCCACCAGCCAGCAGCGCAGGTGGGACGATCCGGCCTGGCTCCACCAGTAGAAGGTCAGCAGCGGCGGGATGACGCTCCAGTACGCGTCGTAGAAGCTCGAGTTGCTGTACGCCCGGCTGAAGGCGAACACCACCAGCGTGGCCAGCACGTCGGCCACGAGGGTGTCCAGCAATAGCTTGCCCGTCGTCGGACCCCAGGCCAGCCAGCAGGCGGCCACGGCGATGGCGATGACGTAGGCGACAGCAACGACTGCCAGCGACCGCGGCTTTGTCATCGTCGTGCTCATCGAAACGAGTCCTCGACCAGATGGGCCGCACGCAGGCAAACGAAATCGACGACGACGCAACTCATGTGGGGCCTCCTCAACACAATGCCCGGGCCCCCGGACCGTCGCCCGACTGTAACACGTTCTACCTGGGCTCTCAGGTATCCGTCGGCGCGGCAACCAGTCGGTCCACGACGAAGTCGGATAACCCGGGTATGGTCGCACGCACAGTCACTTTGCCGGGGGAGATGGTGGAGCTTCGGACGACGACGGCCGGGCGGGTCCGGGCCACGATGCTGGCCGCGGTACGCGCGTCGGCGCCCCGTCCCGCCGCCGCCCGACGGGCCGCGAAGACGTTCGAGCGAAGCTTGTGGCCGGCGGTGTGCGCCGAGGTTCGGTGGGCCTTCACCCCGCCGCGCACCTGGCTGATGGGCGTGGTCGCCAATCTCTTCCTGGCGGCGGCGTGGTTGCTGGTAGAGCCGCTGACGTTCGGGAACCACCGCCACCACGACTGGGCGGTTCTGGTGGGCGCCTACTTCTCGTCGTGGGTCCTCGCCGACGTGACTACCACCAACCTGCTGGGCGCCGATCACTACCGCGTCCGGCAGGGTTTGGCCAACGGCGTGTCCCTCTGGCGGATCCTCGTGATCAAGAATCTGGCGCTGCTCGTGATCGTCGGGCTGCCCACCTTGGCGACGGCGATGGCGTTGACGCTGTGGCTGCAAACCCCTGGGCAACTGCCGATCACGATCCCGACCGTGGCCGTGCCCATCGTGTCCTGGCTGGGGCTGGGCAATCTGATTTCCGCGCTACACCCGGTGAGCGTCGAACCGCTGGTTCGGCGGTGGCGGCAGCGCCGTGATCGATACCGCATGGGCAGCTGGCTGCTGGCCCTGACACTGCCGTACGCGCTGTACTACGTTGCCGACCCCATGGCCGGGGTGGATCACCGCATGCTGTGGCAGCAGTTGCCGGCAATGATCTGGCCGATCTTCGGGCGCGACACGAAGAGCTTCGTGCACCTCGCCACCGCCGTCGGCGTCTGGCTGGCGGGAACCGTCGGAGCCGTGTTGTGGGTTCGGCGGCGTGGGTTGGCGATCAGGTGAGACTCACATGACGAGGTGGCCGGCGTCGACGGGGATCGTCACGCCCGTCACGTAGCGCGACCGGGGGCTGACCAGCCACAGCACCGCTTCCGTGACATCCTGCGGCGCCACCAGCGGCACATCGGGCAGCAGGTTCTGCGAAACGGCCGGATTAGGGTTTTCCAGCATCCGGGTCACGACGAAGTCGTTGATGATCATCGGGGTTGCCACCCCGCTGGGATGCACCGAGTTGACCCGGATCTTGTGCGGCGCGTACGCGTTCGCCGCCGAGCGCATCAACCCGACGACACCGTGCTTGGACGCGGCGTAGGCGAACATCGCGGCGCTCCCGTCGCCGCCTTTGCCGGTCAGGCCCTGCGACGAACTGACCAGCACGACCGAGCCGCCCCGGCCCTTGCGGATGATCGACGACACCGTCGCCAACAGCGTGTGCCACACGCCGGTGAGGTTGGTGTCGACGATCGCGTGGAACACCGGCTGATCGCGGGCCTCCGGGTTGCCGATCGCCACCACACCGGCGTTCGCGATGACGATGTCGACGTCGCCGAGCGTGTCGACTCCGGTCTGCACCGCGGCTTCCAGCTGAGCCAGGTCGCGGACGTCGGCGACGAGGGGCACCACCCTGCGGCCCGCGGCCTCGACCAGCCGCGCGGTCTCGTCGAGATCGGATTTGGTCCCCAGCGGGTAGGGAATCGCGTCGATGTCCGCGCAGAGGTCCACGGCGATGATGTCGGCGCCCCGCTCGGCGAGCGCCACGGCATGGCTGCGACCCTGGCCGCGCGCCGCGCCGGTGATGACGGCGACGGAGTTGTCCAGTTCACCCATCGCTACGCCTCCAACCTCGTGCCGGTCTCTTCTTCGGCGAAAGCCACCAGACGGGCCGCCGCGTCATAGTCGCAGGCGACCACCGAGCGACCGATCAGCACCGGACCGCCGCGCAGCCCGAACCTGCCGCTGACACCGACGTAGCAGCCCGGCGGCACCGGTTCGCTGATGCAGTAGAGGGTGGGTGCCGCGCCCTCGTCGATGTCGTTGCCCAAACGGTCGGCCACGCTCTTGACGGCTTTGTGCGCGAACGACATCAGCGGCGAGTCGGAGAGGTGCGAGAGATTCGACGCCACCCACCCCGGGTGGGTGAGCTGGGTGACCACCGGCGAACCGGCGGCGCGCAGCCGGCGGTCCAGCTCGAGCCCCCACATCATGACCGCGAGCTTCGACTGTGCGTAGGCGCCCAGTCTCGTCCACTTGTTGCGGCGCAGGTGCAGGTCGTCGAGTTGCAGCGTCGCAGACCGGTGCGCGTCGGAGCCGACGTTGATGATCTGCGACCGCACCCGCGGCAGCAGCAGGTTGGTCAGGGCGAACGGTCCCAGCAGGTTGGTGCCGAGCGTCATCTCGAATCCGTCGACCGTGTCGATGCGGCGGTCGGTCAGGGCGCCGGCGTTGTTGATCAGGATGTCGACGTCACCGTCGATCAGATCGGGGAAGGCCCGCACCGACGACAGGTCGGCGAGATCGAGTTTGGCCACGGTCGTCGAGCCGCCGATCTCGGCTGCCCGTTGCGCACCGAGTTCGGTGTTGCGGACGGCAAAGATCACTTGGGCGCCGGCTTTCGCAAGCGCACGCGCGGTACCCAGCCCGACGCCGTTCGTCGCCCCTGTCACGATGATCCGCCTGCCGCTCAAGTCGCCGAGCCGGCTCGGCGTCCAAGGTAATGTCACGGCGGTCAGACTAATGGCATTAGTGCGATGCGGCCGCAGGCCCGTGCAGTTCTACCATCATTGTCTGCGACCTACCGGCATGGTCTTGGCAAAGGAATGGAGCCCATTCGAGGTGATTCTCCTATGAGTGAGAGCGCGATAGAAATCACCAACCTGATTTACACCTACGCCGAACTGCTGGATGCGGGCGACCTGGATGCGGTGGCCGAGCTCTTCGGGCACGGCCGTATCTGCGGGGTTGAAAACGGTCCGCCGGAAACGGTGTTCGACGGCGCTGCCAGGGTTCGCCAGATGTACGAGATGGCCACGCGCATCTACGAGGACGGCACCCCGAAGACGAAGCACAACACGAGCAACGTGCAGCTGCGCATCGACGAGGCCGCGGGCACCGCACGCAGCACGTCCTATTACTGCGTCACGCAGGCCACCCCCGAATTGCCGCTCCAGGTGATCGTGACCGGGCATTACAAGGACACGTTTCACCGGCTGGACGGCGCGTGGTGGTTCGACACCCGCACGATGTTCGTCGACCAGGTGGGCGATGTCAGCCACCACCTGAAGTTTTGATCCGCGTGGACAACGCGGGCGCGTTCGCCGTCGCTGGAGTGCTGGCCGACGCCCAGCGCAAGGAGTCGCTGACCGATTGGGGGCCAGGGGAATTCGAACGTGCGCTGAGCGTGTTGCTGGACGACTACGCGGGCGCGGAACTCAACGCCATCGGTGCGCACATCCTGCGGTCCGGCATCGTCCACAGCCTGCGGATGCGGCTGCGCGCTCACGAGTGGGTGCGCCGGCACCCCGAAATCCTCGACGAGCGGATCGTCGCGCCGGTCGTCGTCGTCGGGATGATGCGCAGCGGGACCACGCTGCTGCAGCGCCTGCTGGCCGCCGACCCGCGTTTCTACTGCGCCTACGGCTGGGAGGTCGTCGAGGTCGCCCCGAAGCTCGACCACCGGTTCACCGGTGTCGATCCCCGCATCGCCATCAGCGAGGCACGCGAGGCGAAATCCCGCGAACTCGCGCCCGAGCTGTTCGCCATCCACCCGATGTACGCGCGGGAAGCCGAGGAAGAAATCGTCTTCCTGGCCGACGCGTTCTTGTCGCATGTTCCCGAATCCGGCGCACACCTGCCCGTCTACCGATCTTGGCTCGACGAGCAGGATTTCGCTCCCGCCTACACCTACCTGCACCGCATGCTGCAGTTCCTGCAGTGGCAAAAGCAGCTGAGCATTCCCGAGGGGGGCTGCCCGCCGCAGCGCTGGGTGCTCAAATCCCCGGCCCATCTCGGCTATCTGGACAAGCTGGCAGCCCAATTTCCGGACCTGCACATCGTGCACATGCATCGCGACCCGCGCACCACCATCGCGTCGGGCGCCAGCCTCAACGCGACCCTGCACGCGATGCACGCCGACACCGTCGACCTGCCCCGGGTGGGTGCGCAGTGGTTGCAGCGCATGGGCTGGACCAATGACCGTGCCATCGCGGTGCGTGACGATTGGAGCGACGCCGCCCGGGTTACCGACATCGCGTTCGACGACGCGGTGCCCGATCCGATCGGGCAGGTGGCCCGTGTCTACGACGCGGTCGGCCTGCCGCTGACGGCCGAGGCGGAAGCTGCGATGCGGCGCCGGCTGGCCGAGCGTCCCCGCGAGGCGGCACGCCCGCCCTACGGCCTGGAAAACTACGGCCTGAATCCCGAGCAGGTCGACGAGCGGTTCACGTTGTACCACAAGCGTTTTGGCCAGTATCTCGGACAGTGAGGAGCATTGAATGCCTGACGATCCCGTCGCGACAGCATCGCAGCACGAACAGGAACTGGCCGCGCTGGACCTGATCGCGCACCCCACCGTCAAGGCGGCCTACCGCAGCGTGGGAGAGACCTGGCTGGGCCGGGCCAAAGCCTCGGATGCGATGCGGGAGCGGTTCGACGACTCGTTCGCCGAGGTGATGTTCTCGGCGGCCGTCTGGTCGTCCAACCAGGACAAGCTACGACCCAAGGTCAGCTGCATCACCCGGCTGACGCATCCCGTGGAGGGTCGCCGGATTCCCGGATCACGTTGGGGCATCGACAATCCCGACAGCGTGTACCGGGTGATCCCCATTTCCGGTGCGGAACGCTACGAGATCCGCGGCCGAGTCGGCGAACACCGCATGACCGAGAACTACTTCACCCTGTGGGACGCCCACATGGGCACCGTCGACGTGCTCAACGGCCGGACCATGCGGGTGGATTCCGACGGCCGCTTCACGATCACCGTCGACGCCGAACCGGCCAACGGGCGGCCCAACCACGTACAGACTTCGCCTGAGGCGCACGAGTTTTACATCCGCGACGTGCTGCTGGACTGGGGCCGCGACGACCCCAACCATCTCAGCGTCGAGCGGCTCGGTGGGCCACCAACCACACCGGCGCGCACGCTCGACGAGCAGGCCGAGGCGACCGCGGCGATGATGGCGTATTTCGCCGACTTCACCGGCAAGCTCAGCCACGGCGTGTACAAGATGCCGCCCAACCACTTCAACCTGGCGTGGTCGGCCGACAAGGTCGGCGCCATGCGCAACCAGGTGTACGTCATGGGCCGCTTCGACCTCGCGCCCGACGAGGCGTTCGTGGTCGACCTGAGCGACGGCGGCGCCGAATACTTCACGGTGCCGCTGAGCAACATCTGGGGCACCACGCTGGACATCGTCGACCGCACCGGCAGCCTCAACAACGCGCAGTCGGTGGCCAACGAGGACGGCACCTACACCTACGTGATCTCGCCGACCGACCCCGGCGTGGCCAACTGGATCGACTCCGACGGGCTGCGCGAAGGCATCCTGACGCTGCGGATGGCCGAGTTCGGCGAGACCGGGCCGCGCGAGGACCTCGGCGCCCGCGGCCGGGTCGTCACGCTGGACCGCATCGACGCCGAGGTGCCGAACCTGCCCCGGGTGAGTCCCGAGCAGCGGGCCGCCCAACTCGCGGACCGGCGAACGGCGTATCTGCGGCGCCTCCCGGAAGGGACGGCCTGAGATGGCCCGTTGGCTGATCACCGGATGCTCCACCGGCTTTGGCCGCGAAATCGCGCGCGCCGCTCTGCGGGACGGCCACAGCGCCGTGGTGACCGCGCGACGCGTTGACGCGGTGCAGGATCTCGCCGACGAGTTCGGGGACCGGGCCCTGGCCGTCGCCCTCGACGTGACCGACGCCGGCCAGATCGCGGCCGCGGTCGCGGCGGCCGACCACGCGTTCGGCGGGATCGACGTCCTGGTGAACAACGCCGGTCACGGCTACCTGTCCGCGGTGGAGGAGGGCGAGGACGCCGAGATACGAAAACTGTTCGACGTCAATTACTTCGGCGCCGTCGACATGATCAAGGCGGTGCTGCCGGCCATGCGTGCCCGCGGCTCCGGCCACATCGTCAACATCTCGTCGATGACCGGCCTGGTGGCCAACCCACCCAACGCGTACTACTCGTCGACGAAGTTCGCGCTGGAAGCGGTGACCGAGGCGCTGGCCACCGAGGTGCGGCCGCTGGGCATCAAGGTGACCGCCATCGAGCCGGGCGCCTTCCGTACCGATTGGGCAACGCGATCGATGAAGGAGTCGGGCCGGCCGATCGCCGACTACGCCGACGTGGCGGCGCGTAAGGACCTCATCAAGCAGTTCGCCGATCACCTGCCGGGCGATCCGCGCAAGGTGGCCGAGGCGGTCCTGATGGTGACCAAACTCGACGAGCCACCGTTGCGGCTGCTGCTGGGCCGCGACGTCCTCAAGGCGATGCGCGACAGGATCGCAGCTCTCACGGCGTCGATCGCCGAGTGGGAGTCCGTCACGAAGGACGTGAACTTTCCCGGTTCGTG
The DNA here is from genome assembly GCA_031292665.1 of Mycobacterium sp. GTDB lineage: Bacteria > Actinomycetota > Actinomycetes > Mycobacteriales > Mycobacteriaceae > Mycobacterium. Next base: position 30,652 of record JARLGR010000017.1, read on the forward strand.
ATCGCTGTCCCGGCTACCGGCTGCGTCCCGGGCCGCGATGTAGCCATACACCAGTCCCTGAGCGATCGTCACGCCCGCGCCCGGGTCGACGGAGGTATCGGGCTCACGGTGAGAACGGCAAGCCGGGGCCGGCGCGCCGGAGGAAGAGGCGTCGAGGCATGAGTGGCCAAGGCACTCCCAACGGCGGGGCCGCAGGAGTTAAATCATGCCTATGACGTCGCAGCCCGAAGCCGACGAAGTTCGGCTCATCGAAGCGCAGGCCGCGCCGGCGCGGTTCGCCCGCGGCTGGCACTGCCTCGGCTTGATCAGAGATTTCGGTGACGGCAAGCCACACGGCATCAACGCCTTCGGAGGCAAACTGGTCATCTTCCGCGGCGCGGACGGCGGCATCAACGTCCTCGATGCCTTCTGCCGCCACATGGGCGGTGACCTTTCAGAGGGCAAGGTCAAGGGCGAAGAGATCGCCTGCCCTTTTCACGACTGGCGCTGGGGCGGCGACGGGCGATGCAAGCAGGTGCCCTACGCCAAGCGCGCCCCCAGGCTGGCCCGAACCCGAGCCTGGACCACGCTGCAACAGGACGGGATGTTGTTCGTGTGGAACGACCCCGAGGGCAACCCGCCGCCGCCCGGGGTCGCGATTCCCCGCATCGAGGGTGCCACCAGCGACGAATGGACCGACTGGCACTGGTACACCACCGTCGTCGGAAGCAACTGCCGCGAAATCATCGACAACGTCGTGGACATGGCGCACTTCTTCTACATCCATGGTGCATTGCCTACCTACTTCAAGAACATCTTCGAAGGACATGTCGCGACGCAGTACATGAATGGCGAGGGTCGTCCCGACATGGGCGGCACCGAAGGCGCACAGATGCTGGGCAACACATCGGTCGCGTCCTACTACGGCCCGTCCTTCATGATCGACGACCTGACCTACCACTACAGGCACGGCGACGCACAATCGATCCTCATCAATTGCCACTACCCGATCGATGCGAATTCCTTCGTGCTGCAATACGGCATCATCGTCAAGAAGTCGGCCGCCCTGCCCGGCGACCAGGCCATGCAGACCGCTATCACCCTCGGCGACTACATCAAGCTGGGTTTCGAGCAGGACGTGCAGATCTGGCGACACAAGGCGCGCATCGACAACCCGCTGCTGGTCGAGGAGGACGGCCCGGTCTACCAGTTGCGCCGCTGGTATCAGCAGTTCTACGTCGACGTCGCCGACGTGCAGCCAGACATGGTGGACCGCTTCGAGTTTGAGCTGGACACCACCCGGCCCTACGAGGCGTGGATGAAAGAGGTCGAGGCGAACATCGCCGCCCGGGCGGCCACCGCGGGAGCGGCGCGATGACGCCCCACCCGTCCGTCAAGACCGATAACCGTCTCGACGAGATGCCCATGGTGCCCGTGGCGTGCCGCAGCTGCGGCGCGCGAGTGCTGGCGCGCAAGAGCAGCTGGAACCAGACCAGCGTGCAGTGGAACGCCGACGCGACGGCCCGGTGCGCCGAGCGCGCCGCAGCGGAGCAGATGTTCGGCAGGGGCGTGTTCCTGGCGTGCTCGGCGCTGGGCGAGTCGATCGTAGACGCGGTGCGACACGGCGACTTGGCCATCGTCGACGAAATGGCCGGATTCCCAAGTCCGCGAGCGTAACGGTGCGGCGAAATTCCGCGACAGAATTCGCACTGGCGTTACGCTCGCGGGCGAGAAACAGTGGCCGCTGAGCGGCCCGCGCGGCGGCCGTAGAAGCTCCCGTCGCCGAGCGAGACGCCGCTAGGCAATCGCCTCCTCCTGGGCATCCCGTCGATGATCAGGTAGGCGGTGTTGTCCTGCTGATAGAGCGTGAGCTGCCCGAAGCGGCCGGTCGCCCGGCAATCCGCGGAGCGAAGCGATCGCCACGTCGGTGCCGTATTGGCGGGCGGTGTTACCGACCACCCGGCCGTCGGCCTCGTCGTCCCAGGACGTGATCGACGCCGCCGGCACGGGCGTCACAGCCGCATCGCCGCGGGCATCTCTCCCACCCACTGGTGGCCCCAGTAGCTGTCAGCGGTGATTTCCTCGGCGGTGTAGAAGGTTTCGTCGACCCGCATGCCGTCGGTGCCGAATTCGATGTCCCAGTCGCCGGGCGCCCGCACGTAGAACGACACCATCTTGTCGTTGGTGTGGCGGCCCAGCGTGGACGACAACATGAAGCCCTCGGCGTTGACGCGGTCCAGCGCCCGGCCCACGGCGTCCAGGCTGTCCACCTCGACCATGATGTGGACGACGCGGGGGTCGCGCTGGTGCGCGGCGGGGACGATCGCCAGGCTGTGGTGTCTCTCGTTGATGCCGAGGAAGCGAATCCGCACCGGGCCGAACTCCTTCGGCAGGGGCACCCGGAACGCGCCGCGGGACCGGAACCCCAACACGTCGATGTAGAAGTCGAACAGCGCGTCGGGATCGGTGGTCGGCAGGACGACATGGCCCATTCCCTGATCGCCGGTGACGAACTTCGCGCCGAACGGGGTGATCACCGGGCTGTGGTCGAGCACCGCACCGTGGAACACCTCGAGCGCGGTGCCGGCCGGGTCTTCGAAGGTGATCACCTCCTCGACGCGGCGGGCCTCGGCCTCGTCGGCGGACAACTGTTTGAAGGCCACGCCGGCACCGTCGAGGATCGCCATGACCCGTCGCAGGGCCGCGCGGTCGCACACCTCCCAGCCGATGTTCACCACCCGGTCGGTCTCGCTCGGCACCACGATGAGCCGGGCCGCCCGCTCGTCCATTCGCAGGTAGAGCGCCGACGGGTCGGGGCCTTTTGGACTAGGGGAGCCTTCGGCGAAACCCAGGACACCGAAGGCGAACCGCCGCCACCGTTCCATGTCCGCCGTCGAAATGGTGATGTAGCCAAGGCTTTTCAGATCGCTCACCGACGATCCCCCCTAAATCAGAGCCCGCAGGGGACCCTCGGGGGGCTCGATGCCCAGCGAGCTCAGCGCCGACGCGTGGTACGCGGTGCCCGGGACGTGGATGGCGTGCATCTGGCCGACGTGCACGTCGCGCCAATATCGCTGCAGCGGCTTGTCCATCCGGGCCGCGTTGCCGCCCGAGCGGGCGAAGATCTCGTCGACCGCCGACACCGCGCGCCACACCGCGCGGATCTGCGTGCGCCGCCCGGCCGCGCGGTCGGCGAACGACACCTCTTTGCCGGCGGCGACCATGTCGTAGATCCGGTCGGCGTTGGCCAGCAACTCCTGGCGGGCGGCGTTGATGTCGGCCGCGGCCTCGCCGATGGCGTGCATGACGTAGGGGTCGTCCTTGATCGCGGTTCCGGTCGCGCCGACGCGCTCCCGCTGGTAGTCCAGGTGCGCGGCGAGCGCTCCCTCGGCAATGCCGATGGTGGCCGCGGAGATGCCGAGCGGGAACATCGTCGACCATGGCATCAGATACAACGGCTCGGTCATCCCGGCTTCCCGCTGGGCGGTGCCGTCCATCACCTTCGTGGCGTCCATGGTCCGGTAGGTCGGGACGAACGCGTCCTTGACTATGACGTCCTTGGAGCCGGTTCCGCGCAGCCCCACCACATTCCACGAGTCCTCGACGATCTCGTAGTCCTTGCGAGGCAGGATCATGTGCAACATCTGCGGCGGCATGACCGGTATGCCCTGGCTGTCGCCGAGCATCGCGCCCAGGATGATCCAGTCGCAGTGGTCGGTGCCCGAGCTGAACTGCCAGCGACCGTTGAAGAGGTAACCGCCGTCAACCGGCTTGGCCACACCCTGCGGTGCGTACGGGGACGCCATCCACGTGTCGACGTCGTCGGCCCATACCTCGGCGGGCACCTTCGGATCCGCGTAGGCCAACTGGTATGGGTGCACACCCACCACGCCGACGATCCAGCCGGCGGCCGGGTCGAGTGCCGCCGTCGCCATCACAGTTTCGGCGAATTCGCGGGGGTGGGCCTCGAACCCCTGGTAGCCCTTGGGTTGCAGCAGCCGGATCAGGCCGGCCGCCTTCATCAGCTTCACGGTGTCGTCGGTGAGTCGGCCGATGCTCTCGGCCTCGGCGGCCTTCTCCCGCAACTGGTCGGCCATCGCCGAGACCCGGTCAATAACCTGCTCGCCCATGCTGTCGTCCTTTTTCGTGTGTTGGCGTACTAATGGTGTACCGCAGTCGGTGCCGGACCTGATAGCGATTCGGAGTGAGTCGATGCAAATCCCCACATCGGCGCGGGCGCCACCCAGCGAGGAGGAGCACTGTGACGGACCAAGGGACCGAAGTAGACGACCTGGCGGCCCGGCTGCGCCGACTCGAGGATGAACGCGATATCGCGCGGTTGATCGCCTCGTACGGTCCGGCGGTGGACGCCGGGGCTCCCGACGCCGCCGCGCGGTTGTGGGCGAGCGACGGCCGCTATGACGTTGACGGCCGGCGCATGGAGGGCCGGGGCGAAGTTCACGCCATGGTGAGTTCGTCGGCCCACCAGAATCTGGTTGCCAACGGGTGCTGTCACTTCCTCGGACCGTGCGTCGTGACGGCCGACGGCGATTCCGCCGTGGCGGTGTGCGAATCCCTGGTGCTCGTTCGCGACGACCGTGACGGCAAGGGGTATCGCGTATGGCGCTGCACCGCAAACCATTTCGTGCTTAAGCGGATCGACGGGCAGTGGCAGATCGGCGCCCGCACCAGCCGTCTGCTCGACGGAAATCCCGAGGCGCACGCCTTGCTGACGAAAGGCCTCGAGGGGTCCGCCTAATGGGAATCGATCAGCGAGTCTTTGACGGGTTATGACCGGGTCCAAGGGAGGCTGATCACCGAGCCACCGGCCGGTGAGCACTTTGTCAGCCTGGAGTGATGGTCGATTCCTACGGCTAGATCGTGCCCCGGCCGGTTGGTGGGGTCGCCTGTAGCGCTGATGGGATGTCGTGCCGGTGTGAGCACTGATCCATTAGGTTGCCGCCGGGTGTCCTCGGGCTCGGAATGGGTTGATGGGTCAGCTGAATCGAGGAGGGCAGTGATTGATGATTTTCGTGGGCGATGATTGGAGCGAAGACCATCACGATGTGTATCTGATGGACGAGGCGGGCAAGCGGCTTGGGTCGCGGCGGCTGCCCGAGGGGCTGGTCGGTATTCGGCAGTTGCACGAGCTGATCGCCACCCACGCCGAAGAACCCGAGCAGGTGGTGGTCGGCATCGAAACCGACCGCGGCCTGTGGGTGGGGGCGCTCACCGGCGCCGGCTATCAGGTGTATGCGCTCAATCCGCTGGCGGTGGCCCGCTACCGCGACCGCCACCACGTCTCGGGCGCCAAATCGGATGCCTCTGATGCCAAACTGCTGGCCGATCTGGTGCGCACCGACCGGCACAACCATCGCCTGATCGCCGGCGACAGCGCCGATGCCGAGGCGATCAAAGTGCTCGCCCGCGCACATCAGAACCTGATCTGGTCACGTACGCGGCACACCAACGCCCTGCGCAACGCGCTACGTGAGTACTACCCGGCCGCCCTGGTGGCCTTCGAGGATCTGTCCCACGGCGACGCGCTGGCAGTGCTCGACCGTGCCCCCACCCCCGTCCAAGGCACCCACCTGCCCCTAAGCGCCATTCAGGCGGCTCTCAAACGTGGTGGACGCCAACGCAACATCGCTGCGCGCGCCCGCGAAATCCGCGCCGCGCTACGGTCTGAGCAGCTGGCCGCCCCGGCGCCGGTGGCCGCGGCGTTCGGGGCCACCACCCGCGCCGCGGTGGGCATCATCACCGAACTGGACCGCCAGATCGGCGAGCTCGAAACCACGCTGGCTGAGCATTTTGAGACACACCCGGACGCCGACATCTACCTCTCCCTGCCAGGACTTGGTGTCATCCTCGGCGCCCGGGTGCTCGGTGAGTTCGGGGACGACCCGAACAGATACACCGACGCCAAGTCTCGCAAAAACTACGCCGGAACCTCACCCCTGACCATCGCGTCGGGCAAGAAACGTGCAGTACTGGCCCGCCACGTGC
>JARLGR010000082.1 GCA_031292665.1 Mycobacterium sp.
ATCGCCGATGGCGGCCCGATCCTCGAGTACGTCAAGAGCACCGCGGAGACGTACGGCATCGACAAGCACATCCGGCTGAACCAGAAGGTCGTCAACGCCGACTGGTCGAACGCCGACAGTCGCTGGACGGTGCACATCGAAAGCAACGGCGCGCCAACCGAGCTCACGTGCAACGTCCTGTTCCTGTGCAGCGGCTACTACGACTACGAGCAGGGCTTCGCGCCGTCGTTCCCCGGCTCGGAGAATTTCACCGGACCGATCATTCACCCACAGCACTGGCCCGAGGACCTCGACTACACCGGAAAGAACGTCGTCGTGATCGGCAGTGGCGCCACCGCGGTTACCCTCATCCCCGCGCTCGCCGAGTCGGGCGCCGAGCACGTGACGATGCTGCAGCGCTCGCCGACCTACATCGTCTCTCAGCCGAAGCGGGACAAGATGGCCGAACGGCTCAACCGCTGGCTGCCCGACAACACGGCCTATGCCGCGGTGCGCTGGAAGAACGTGCTGCGGCAGGCGGCGCTGTACGGGGCCTGCCAGAAGTGGCCGCGGCGGATGCGAAACATCCTGCTCGGCTATGTGGAGCGCCAGCTGCCGGACGGCTACGACGTGCAGAAGCACTTCAGTCCGCACTACAACCCGTGGGACCAACGCTTGTGCCTGGTGCCCAGCGGCGACCTGTTCCGCGCCATCCGGCACGGCAAAGCCAAGGTGGTCACCGACACCATCGACCGGTTCACCGCCACCGGCATCCGGCTCAGCGCCGGCCAGGAACTGCCGGCCGACATCATCATCACCGCAACGGGATTGAACCTGCAGCTGTTCGGCGGTGCCACCGTGACCGTCGACGAGCAGCCGGTCGACCTCACCAAGACGATGGCCTACAAGGGCATGATGCTGTCCGGGCTGCCGAACATGATCTACACGGTTGGATACACCAACGCGTCGTGGACGCTGAAGGCAGACCTGGTGTCGGAGTTCGCATGCAGATTGCTGAATTACATGGACGCCAACGACTTTCAGACCGTGGTGGTCGAGCACCCGGGTTCCGCCGTCGCGGAACGTCCGTTCATGGACTTCACCCCGGGCTACGTGCTGCGCTCGCTGGACGGGTTGCCCAAGCAGGGCTCACGGACGCCGTGGCGGCTGAACCAGAACTACCTGCGCGACATCCGGCTGATCCGGCGCGGCAAGATCGCCGGCGAGGGCCTGCGATTCACCAAAAAGCGTGCGGCCGTTGCCGCTTAGCGCCCAGGCGCATCAGACGACGACGATGCCGTCGTCGTCGCAGTAGGCGCTCTCGCCCGGCACAAAGGTCACCCCGCCCAGGCTGACCTCGATGTCGCGTTCCCCGGCCCCGGTCTTGGTGCTCTTGCGGGGGTTGGTCCCCAACGCCTTGATACCGATGTCGATGCCACGCAGCGCGGCGGCGTCGCGCACCGCCCCGTTGACGATCAGTCCGGCCCAGCCGTGGGAGCGGGCCAACTCGGCGATGACGTCGCCGACCAGCGCGGTGTGCAGCGAGCCCGCGCCGTCGACCACCAGCACCCCGCCCTCACTTGGCTGCGACAGCACCGATTTGAGCAGAGCGTTGTCCTGGAAGCACCGCACGGTGCTGATCGGCCCGGAAAACTCGTGGCGGCCGCCGAACTGGCGGAATTGGAGGTCACAGCTGCGTACGGCGGGTCCGATTTCGTCGACGAGGTCGGCGGTCGGCCGGAAAGCCACGGTCACTGGGGTTCAGCGGCGCCGGAGTCGCCGGATCAGCAGGATGGCCAGCAGGCTGACGCTCAAGGCAACGATCAGGGGCAGCGGAGACTGGCTCAGCGCCGACGTCGGAACATCCGGAGCGACCGGGTTGTCGGCGGCCTCGACAGCCGCTTTCGCTTGCGCGGCAGCGTCTTTAGCCGCCGCAGCAAGGTCGCCGTTGGTCTCTATGCGCTGTTGTGCGGCGAGAGGCTGCGCGGCGGACCGGGGCGGAGCCGGTTCGGGGCTTTTGGCCGGTGCTTTCTTGGCGGGCGCCTTTTTGGCCGGTGCTTTTTTGGCGGGCGCCTTCTTGGCCGGTGCCTTCGCGATCTTCTTGGCAGCTTTGGCGGGGGCCTTCTTCTCCGGCGGGGTCGGCGCGCCGTCGGCTTCGCTGTCGGGTTGGTCCTGCGGTTCTGCCATGCGGCCGCTCCTTTGAGCTTCTCTCACTGTGCGTCTAGCGCACCGTATTCCTTGGCCCCATCATGCCAGGACGGGTGCGGGCGCCTCGGCGAGCAGGGCAGGTCACGGCCTGCGGCGCACCGCCCAGAGGGCACCTGCGGCGACGAGCGCCGCCGCTACCACCACAAACGGCCAGACCGGGAGCCCGCCGCCGGCGGCGGCGGCCGATGGGCCGGGCGTTCCGGTGCCGGACACAGTCAGGCGAAACGACCACGAGCCCGACACCACATGGCCGTCCGCGGACGTCACGCGGTAGTTGATCGTGTAGGTCCCGGCCGGGCCGAGCGGCCTCAGGCCGATGCTGACGACCGCGCCCTGCACTGTCGGCTCCCCGGTGGACCACACGTTGCCGTCGGGGCCGATCACCGTCATGGCGGCGAACGTGGCCTGCAACCGCTCGTTGAAGGTCGCGCTCACCCGGTCGGGACCGGTGGCGAGCACCGCGTTGTCCGGGGGGTCGGCGGAGATGCGCACAGCGTGCGCGAACGCGGCGGGGGCGTCGAGCGTTGCCATCAACATCAGGGCACCGGCGCACGCGACAACCGCGATGCGCCTCATGCCCGCCGGCGCATCAGGATGAGAAAGACCCCGGTGGCGGCCACCGCCAGGGCCGCACCGCCCAACAGGCGGGCGGTGTTGTCCGGCGCCCGCGCCGTCGCGGGCGCGCC
>JARLGR010000083.1 GCA_031292665.1 Mycobacterium sp.
CATCACCGATCCAGTGCTGCCACACCGACGCTGCTACACCCTCGCCGACACCCACAGCATCTTCGTTTCCAACGAAGCCGGACTGGACTGGAAAACCGCACTGACGTGGGACCCACAAGTGTTCGACGTACTGCACAAGGCGATCGAGGACGCACCCACAGCACTCCAGGCGGCCAACCGCCAGGGCTGCCCGACATAATCGGGCACCGCGACAACAGCTCAGATGGTGAATCAGCCGCTGCTCGGGGTGAGTTTGTGCACGGTGCCGCCGAGATCTGTGCTGTACAGGGCATGTGGGTCCCAGCCGGGTCCCGCGCCGAAGCGAACCGAAGTACTGAGGAACATTCCGGAGGCCAGGATGCATGCCGCGTGCTGGTCGGGATCCACGCGGACGATGTCGCCGCCGTCCATCGCCATGTAGATCAGGCCGTCTGGGCCGATGGTCAGGTCGTCAGGAAACCCGAACAGTCCGAACAGCCCCAGATTGACGGTGCGGATGTGGGCCGGGTTGTCCAGATCGACAAATGCCAGGGTGCTGACGGGGTGCAGATCCATCGACGCGATGACGACATTGCGAGCAGGGTCGTAGGTCAGGCCATTGGCCATGGTCACCGACGGTGCGAAGCGCGTTTCGTAGGAACCATCGGCCTCGACCTTGGTCAGTCCGGTGGTCCAGCCCAGATTGCGCGAGACGATGAACGAACCGTCAGGCAGCCGGACCATTCCGTTGGGCATTGTGAGTCCGGCGGCGATCGTCGTCAGCGCTCCGGTGCCGAGGTCCACTCGATCGATGCCGCCGTCCATACTGCCGAAGATTCCGGACAGGAAGCTGTTGCCGGTGGTGAAGTAGGCGGCCCCATCGGCGACGGTAATGCTGCCTGGCGCAGGGACATTGGGTACGAACGTGCTGCCCCGACCGTCCGCCGTGAGCCGGTAGAGCTGTCCCGAATTACCAACGGTGCGCGATACCAGCATGGTGCCCGAACCGTCGAATCCCAGATTTTCCAGCGACCCCAGGTTGCTCGCGACCGTGGTGGCCCGCCACGGACATCGGGTGATCGCCACCGCGGACGCGGGCGTCGCCGGTCCGCCCAGAACGGCCATCAGCGCTACCACCGAGCTCAGTGCCACGCAGGCAACGGGGCCATGCCATGGGCGCCGCCCATCGCGAGTTGTCATCTTTCCTCCGCAGACCGCCACCGGCATCCACCGCCCCAACTAAGTGCGAGTACGATGTCGTACTCGCATGTCAGAGCACAGTACGATAACGTACTGTCATGCGCAACGCGGAGCTCGACAGCAGCACCGAAGACGGCGGATTGCCCGCCGTGGCACGTCAGCGGTTCATCGATGCGCTCGCCACCTTGATCGGGGAACGCGGTTACGCCGCGACGTCCGTGGTCGACATCGTGCGGGTGGCGCAGACCTCCAAGACCACCTTCTACCTGCATTTCACGAACAAGCAGGAGTGCTACCTGGCGTTGCTGGCCTCGGTGACCGACGATCTCGTTGCTGACATCCGGCAGGCCGTGGACTCAGATGCGCACTGGCACAACCAAATCCGTCAGATATTCACCGCATACATCGCGCATCTGACTGCGCGCCCGGCGATCTCGCTGAGCTGGATACGCGATCTCCCGGCACTAGGGGCAGCGGCCCGACCGATCCAGCGACGCAATTTCGCTGAACTGGCCGCACTTCTCGAAGAGCTCAGCACCAATTCAGGATTTCAACGAGCTCAACTGCCGCCCATCACCAAGCCAAAAGCCGTGATGCTGCTGGCCGGTGTGCGGGAGTTGGCTGCTCAAACCGCCGAAGACGACCTGGACATCGAAACGGTTATCAGTCCAGCCACCGACATCGCCATCAGCATCCTGCAAGCCGATAATCCTCGGTAGCGCACCGTTCGGCGGTATCCGGCCCAGGTGGCGCTATAGCTACCAGCTACCTACTGTCGCTTGACTCCCCCACGCATCCCGGCCTAGTGGCCACACACCCAAGGCAAATCCCACGTCCTGCATGATCCAGCAATGAACATCGCAGCAGCGGACGAAGCGTGAAGCCGAGCCCCGGCGGTGTGATATCCATTGCTGCCCTTCCGATTTCAACCACTCGACTCAAGGTCAGCAACACGTCGCACCAAGACAGCCCGGACGTAGCGGCATAGAGATCACCGAGATCGTTGAGGTAGCACAATGTTACGTCGCCAAAAATGGCGGTAACCTCACGGCAATCGGCAATTCTGCCTCTGGCCGGACCCGCTGAGATGACCGCACACTCGTCATATGACATTGCCGGACGTTTCATCATCCGAAAAGGAAAAGTCCTCCGCCGACAGCGATTTGGTCACCTTGCCGAGCACACCACTCGCACTGGCCGCGCTCGAATTGGTCCAAGGCGCAGAATCGCCAGCGATCGCCAATCACAGTGTGCGCAGTTATTTGTTTGCTCGGCTACTCGCCCCGCACATCGGGCTCGTACCTGGCCGGGATTTCGACGACGAGCTGCTCTATTTTGCGTGCGTCCTGCATGACGTTGGACTGTCACCGCTCGCCAAGAGAAACACTCGCTTCGAGGTCGACGGTGCGGACCGCGCTGCCGAGTTTCTGAGCGGCCATGGTCTGGAGGCTCACAAGGTCGATGCCGTCTGGGAAGCCATCGCACTACACAACACTGCGGTGATCCCCGAGCGGATGGGCGGGCTGATCTCGTTGACTTACCAGGGTGTCGCCATCGACTTCGGCGGTGTTCTTGGCCTGCCGGCGACACACCTGAACGCGGTAACCGCACAAATCGGAGCCGTAATCCACTCCGCCTACCCTCGCTTCAATATGGCTACGTCAGTCATCGACGCGGTCGCCGATCACGCTGCATGTGATCCGAACAACGCCCCGCGCTATAGCCCTCCAGGCGAGGTCCTGCGGGAGCGACGCGAATTCGGTGTCACCTACGGTGAGCAACTCATCGCGGACGGCGGTTCGCGGTGGGACAACTGAGCACCGTAAGACACCCATCGAACAGAGACTCCGTGACGGCTGGCTTGCCGAAGTGGATACGAAATAACAACGAAAGGATGCACCCGAATGTCTAAACCTGAGTTCTTCGACACCCCCGGATACGGAGAGATCTTTCGCACGCAGTACAGCTACGGTCAGGCCGTTCGGATCGGTGATCGCGTGGAAATCTCCGGTCAGGGCGGATGGGACGATGACCTGACTTTCTCGGTCGATTCTCTGGAAGCGGAGATCGAGAGAGCCTTTGACAACGTCGAAAAGACTCTCGTGGCGGCAGGGGCCACGTGGCATGACGTCGTGAAGGTTTCCACGTATCACAAGCCCATCAGTGAGGATTCTATCGGCGAGGATCACCTGACTGCGGTCGTTGATCAGTTCCGCAAGCGGGCGGGAAAACACCTGCCACTGTGGACCGCGCTGGGCGTGAAAGCGCTGGGTCTGCCCGAGATGCATATCGAGGTCGAGGCTGTAGCTGTGATCGGCGCTGGCAGCAAGTAGCTCGCGTACGCCAAGGCTGTCTCGATGCGAGACGGCGTCGGAACAGCCTTGGCGTAATCTCCACGGCACATATCTCCCGCGACGCTCCGTCCCTACACATCGTCACATACCAACGCACCGACGACCAGCAGGTCCTACCGGCCTAACATGACGATGCTCACCAAACACGGGTCGGAATAGGTTGGGAGAGAACATAGCTGAAGGCTGTGGCCGCCCAGAATGCACAATCGGTTCGCCCCCCAGCGCTCGTTGTCCTAACCGAGATCCCAGTGCACCGACAAACAACGCCATCCTCACCACGGTGCGGACCATTCTCTGCGTCAGTAGATCTCGTTTCGGGTGACGCCAACGACCGCTAAGCGCAATAGCTTTCGAGACCAACCACGCCCGGTGCGTTACAGAGGATTGCCGCGGTTGTCGGTAGCCCGACGCGTGCCCGAATCGTGCTGCGAGCACCCCCTCACGTACCGTCGCGCACGCAGACGGCCGACGGCCTAGCGCCTCATGGCCGAATTCAGACGGAAACTGGCCGCAATGAGCGACGCGAGGGATCTCTTTTGAAGCAACAATGGGGGCATGCGCAATCTCGATGAGGCGAAGCAGCACCAGCAGAATCTGAAGATTGGATCCGTCATCTTCGACGACATGGATCAGATCGATTTCACCGGTCCCTTCGAAGTGCTCGCATCGCTGAGCAACGTCACCTACACCACGTACGGCCTATCGCTACAATCCGTCCGCGATTGCCACGGGCTGAGACTCTTACCCGATGCGATACTCGAAGACGCACCCCAGCTGGATGTTCTACACGTTCCTGGTGGGCCCGGCCAGCAAGCCCACATGGAAGACCAGCGGCTGTTGAATTGGCTGCAACAGCAGGCATCTGGAGCTCGATGTGTCCTGTCCGTGTGTACCGGTGCACTGCTGCTAGGTGCCGCAGGGCTGCTGCAAGGACGGCGCGCAACCACACACTGGGCGTCGCTCGATGTCCTTCCGATCTTCGGGGCAACCGTCAGCACCGAGCGGGTGGTCACCGACGGTAGCTTCGTGTTTGCCGCAGGTGTCACCGCTGGTATCGACGCAGCCCTGATGGTCGCGGCTGAACTGCGGGGCCTCGACGAAGCCCAGGCGGTCCAACTCGCCATTCAGTACGCGCCAGAACCACCGTTCTCCAGTGGCACACCCGAAACTGCGCCCCCGCATGTCCTGCACGCCGTCGTCACCCGCGGCAAACCACTACTCGAAAGTAGGCTCCAGACCGCTCGACGTATCGTGACTGGCCGCTGAGGCTGGACACCCACCACATCAGGGTCACGTCAAATGGAAAGCATTCTGACTGAAGGCGCGCCGACGCCAACTTCCTTGCCCAAACTCACCCGAGACCCGCCATTCGCTGTACGCGCTGAGCACGAAAGCGGAGCGGAGATTAATTGCGTCCCACTACCATTCCGGGCTGCCACACGGATATAGTCGTAGTAACCGATGCTGAATGTTGTTGGTATTGAATTTATTTCCGCCATGAACGACTCAGCGTGACGCGCCGACAAGTACCCTGGGCCATATCAAAGCTCGGGTGGCGCCGTGGATCACGGCTCCACGCGTGGCAGGTAGACCGGTGTTCAGGCGTTCATGCCGCCGTCAACTGTGATGCTAGTGCCGGTGATATTCCGGGCAGCCGGGCTCGCCAAAAAACCAACTGCCGATGCGATATCGTCCACACTTGCGAAATGTCCGAGGGCCATGAGCTCCTTCAACCCCTCGGCCCCCGCACCGTCGGCAGGGTTCATGTCGGTATCCGTGGGTCCTGGATGAACGAGGTTAACAGTGATACCGCGCGGTCCGAGTTCGCGCGCCAGGCCGCGAGTGAAGGACAGCAAAGCAGATTTCGACATCGAATAAATTGTTGCGTAATCGATCGCGACCCGCTCAGCCAGACAGGATCCCACTGAGACTATTCGGCCTCCGTCGGGCAGGTGGGCGATCGCAGCCTGCGAAGCTGACCAGCTTCTCCTTCCGCCAAACATCACGCGAGCGGCGTAATTGACAGGCTCCAAAAGGATTTGGCCAGGCCTGACACCCGATCGGCTGATCCATGACTTATGAACGTCTTTCGGCCACCGCAGCCCGCAGCACTGAGTTCTCGTCGCTCAGACGGCCTCAGTCGTGTCGTAATCACACGCGAAGGCCTGACGGTAGGCAGTCGGGGTAGTAGCCAGACTGCGACGAAAATGAAGGCGAAGATTCGCAGCCGAACCCAAGCCTGAAACCCGGGCCACACGGTCAATCGAATAATCCGTTGTCTCAAGCATCTCGCGTGCCGCACTGAGACGCGCATTGACCATCCACTGCAAGGGAGTCGTCCCCGTTTCTTCGGCGAAGCGTCGCATAAAGGTCCGCATCGACATCCGTGCATGCGTGGCCATCTCCGAGACTGTGACGGGGTCAGCCAAACGCCCCAATGCCCAGGCCCGCGTACCCGCCAAGGAGGCGTCGCCGGCCACCGCAACGGCCGCGGGAACATACTGCGCTTGGCCCCCCTCCCGATGAGGCGGGGCAACCAACGCGCGAGCGACCCGATTCGCCGTCGCCGCACCAAGGTCCCTCATGACGATGTGCAGACACATGTCTATACCGCAGCACATTCCGGCAGAGGTAAGGACATTCCCGCTGTCGACATAAAGAACGTCTGGGTCAACTTGGACCAGTGGAAACCGAGCCTCGAACTCATCGAGGTGCTGCCAATGCGTGGTGGCGCGCATACCATCGAGAATGCCGGCGCCCGCCAAAGCAAACGCACCTGTACAGATCGACGCCACCCTCGCGCCCCGCGCCAGGGTCGTCAGAAGCGCGTCAATCACAGATGAAGGCACGGTACGGTCCACCGGCTGATAGCCCGGCACAATCACCGTGTCGGCCTCGCTCACCGCGTCAAGACCGTGGTCGATCGCCAGGGTCAGCCCAGATGAAGTGTTGATGCGATCCGATACGCCGCAGATTCTCACCTCATACGGAGTGTCCGGGTCAACGCTGAAAACATCCGTGGGAATAGCAAGGTCGAGAGCTGTGACTCCGTCGAGGGCCACGACTGCAATCCGGTGTATGTCCATCAGTTTCAACCTTGGCCGATCGGAGGCACCCTGAACAGTGGCTGTTCTGCCTAATATCGTAAGGATCCAGCCACACCGTGGCTAGTGTTCGAGATCCGCACCCTCCCCGCAGACCTGACCGTTTCGAGCATGGTGATGTCATACGGCGCAGGTAATTTCCTTCACCTGAAGGCCTGGCGGTCGCGGTCCCTACACGCGCGCAGCTTCGACGACCAACTTTCCTGCAGCCCCAGAGTCGAACGATCGGATGAAAGCGTGAGGAAGCTCGTGAAAGCCGTGCACAACGGTTTCGATCTCCTTGATAGTCCCGTCCCGCAGGAGCCCTGACAGTTCATGTTCGGCCTCTGCTGCGCGGTTTAAGTAGTCAAGCACGACAAACCCTTGCACAAGGGTGCGTTTTGTCAGGAAATGGCCGAAGTTGCTTGGCCCAGAGGGTCTTTGGTCCTGATTGTATCCATCAATCAGACCGCACAAGGCCACGCGCCCGTGGTTGTTGAGGCGCTCGATCGTTGCCTCGAACATAGGACCTCCGGAGTTCTCAAAGACCCGGTCGATCCCTTGCGGTGTCGCCGCGATCAATAGTTCCGGCCAGTTGGTCGCTTTACGGTCGACAGTGGCGTCCACGCCAAGAGCTTCGATGAGCATGCGGCACTTGTCGGCACCGCCAGCGATGCCGACCACTCGAGCGCCTGCGCGTTTGGCCAACTGGACCGCGACGCTGCCGACAGCACCGGAGGCCCCTGAGACCAAAACTGTATGTCCTGCTTGCGGTTTGAGTATATCGCGCATACCCGCCCAGGCGGTAAGACCTGTCATCCCCAAGATTCCAAGCCAACGCTGCAGCGGTACGTCCGGACTTGGCGTAATGCGGTCCCAGTTGGCCGCCGGGGAACTGACCACAAATCGTTCTTGCCATCCGACAAATCCACGCACCAGATCTCCCGGGGAGAACTGGTGGCCGCGTGAGGACACAACACGGGCGATGCCCAGTGCTCGAATCGGTGCTCCGATCTGCACCGGAGGTAGGTAGCTTGGGCGATCGTCGAGCCACCCGCGGATCGCTGGGTCGATAGAAACAAAGAGTGTTTCGAACTCAACGTCGCCATCGTGAAGTTCAGGAAGCACCGTCTCGACGAGCTGAAAGTCGCCTTCGGTCACAGGGCCACGTGGGCGGCGAGCCAACACGTATTGCCACGTCGACGTCATGCGTATCTCCTTTTGTGGTCTGCTATTTCGACCATCCGGGATCCACGCTAGGGCCGGCAGATGCGGTGTCTCTTGGCCGCACGCGCACTGAACTCGATTTCAGCGCCGATACGGCGGCAACGGACCACCGACGGCGGTGAGGTATCGCGTCAGTCTGCGCACACCGAAAGTGCCAATGCGCCTGAGGCCAAGACGTGTTCCCCATCACATTCGTAGGTTCAGTCCCACGCGACGTTCAGTCGGAACGCCGCAATGTCAGAAAGAACTCCGCCATGGTTGGCCACTCTGCGCTCAGCGACGTCCAAATAGCCATCACCGTCGACGATTTCGTGCTGTGGGACGGAACTCCGCTTCCCGAAGGTCACAGCTCACTGGACGTGACCCGCGCCGTAGCGCAGGCGCTGACCGATGCCGGCCAAAACGGTGTCTACGGGTTCGCACACACCTATAGCATCGTCAAGGACTCAGCCAGCTTGGCGTGCTGGGACGCCTGGCTGGAAGCCGGCCACCACCTAGGCAACCACACACACCAACACGCCCCGCTACAGTGGATGAGCGCTGATGACTTCTGCCGTGATATCGACCAGGCCGAGCATCTCATCGGCCGATTCGTTGACTTGGCCCCCGAACGCTACTTCCGATACCCGATGGACATGTCCTCAGGATCAGAAAGCAAACGGGGACAAGTCGAGGACTACCTGCGCGACCACGGATATCGCAATGCGCCCATCACCTGCTGGTTCGGCGACTTCGTCTACATCGTGCCCTATCAGCGCTCGCTCATCACCGGCGACGTCGAGGCGCAGGCCAGGCTGGAAGCCCTCCACGTTCAGGGGGCCATTGAGGGTTTGGAAAAGCACGCAGCATCTGCCCGCGCCATGTTCGGCACGAACGTTCCCCACATCTGGATGGTGCACGGCACTCCGCTTGCGGCGCGCACCCTCGGGCGCATTGTCGAGGCGTATCGGCAGCGAGGCGTACAGTTCGTCAGCCTCGAGACGGCCATGCAGCATCCGGCGAATTTCAGCATGCCGCCGGTGCAGGATGCGTTCACCAATCATCTGCAGCGCTACGCGATAGCTGCGGGTATCGCCAAACCCGATCTCTCCGAAGAGCTTTTCGGCGAGATCCTCTTCAAGTGCCCAGTCAATGGCATGGACACTCTTCAGTACTACGACGACAAGGTCCTCAAGCCGATCGCGGATCGGGTTGGCTCTCCCTACATATGGAACTGGACCTGATCCGAGACTGAACACGCATTTGTGGCATCAAACCCTAAGAAAGAGAACATAACTCGTGCTCAATCTCTCTGTCATGCTCACCGACAGCGCTCGCGACCGCCCGTCGACTACCGCGATACTTGAAGGGGATCGCCGAATGACCTACCGCGAGATCAACGCTGCAGCCAATCAGGTTGCGGCACTGTTGATCCAGCGCGGGATCGTCGCCGGTGACCGAGTGGCCATAAGTATCCCGAATGTTCTCGAATTCCCGATCGTCTACTACGGGATCTTGAAGGCCGGCGCGGTGGTGGTGCCGATGAATACTATGCTCAAGCGCGCCGAAGTTGCTTATCACCTACAGGATTCGGGTGCCCGCGCGTATTTCTTCGCCGACAATCACCTCCCCGAGAATGCTTGGCGTGGTTGCGAGGATGTCCCCACATGCGAATATTCTGTCGCGGTTGATGACCTCATCAGGATTGTTGGCGAATACTCCGACGAGGAAGTCCTGGTCCCGACAGAAGCGATCGATACCGCAGTCATCCTTTACACCAGCGGCACCACGGGCAAGCCCAAAGGCGCCGAGCTCACCCACGCAAACTTGGTATTGAACGCGCAGACCTGTCACCGACTCTTCGGCACCCTTGACGACACCCAGTTGGTGACGCTGCCCCTGTTTCATTCGTTTGCCCAAACCGTACAGATGAATGCCGGTTTCAGTCAGGGCGGAACGCTGGTGCTATTGCCGAGATTCGACGCCGGCATCGCGCTGGATCTTGTTCGCGATCATCAGGTCACGATTTTCGCCGGTGTGCCCACCATGTTTTGGGCACTTCTGGGCGAGGCTGACAACCGCGATGACATTGCAGGACTCGGCAGCCAACTGAAAATAGCCATGTCTGGTGGCGCAGCGTTACCGGTGGAACTGCTCAGGCGATTCGAGACCGTATTCGGAGTAGGTATCCGCGAGGGATACGGCCTGTCCGAGACGAGCCCGGTGGTGGCCTTCAATCGTCTTGATCGGCCGAGCCGACCCGGGTCCATCGGGATGCCTGTCTGGGGAGTCGAATTGGACTTGCTCGATGCCGATGGTCACCACTGCGCCCCCGGCGAACGCGGGGAACTGGTCGTGCGTGGACACAACGTCATGAAGGGGTACCTCGGCCGCCCCACTGCGACCGCAGAGGCTATCGACTCCCAAGGCTGGTTTCGCACAGGCGATATCGCGACGCGCGACAAGGACGGTTTCTATTACATCGTCGATCGCGCCAAAGACCTGATCGTGCGCGGCGGGTTCAATGTTTACCCCCGTGAGGTCGAAGAGGCTCTGATGACCCACTCCGCCATCAGTCTCGCTGCAGTAGTGGGGATCCCGGACGAACGCCTCGGCGAGGAGATCAAAGCGTTTGTGATCGCGCAGCCCGGAGCTACGCTCACCGAACCGGAAGTGCTGGCCTGGTGCCGGGACCGCCTAGCGGTATATAAATGCCCGCGCGCAGTCGAATTTTGCCGTGAGCTTCCACTGAACGCCACGGGGAAAGTCCTCAAGCAGGAACTGCGAAGCCCAGTCAATACCGCAATTGCCTAAACCGACGTGAGCTGCAAAGCGTTGTTCCACTGCGGATTTCAGGCAAGTATCCGACCTGCCAGGGTGGCCTGTAACACCGTTCGGGGCGGGCCACACATCCCACCGCTCATACCCCATGCGGGTGCCGATGTCGGGGCTCTTGGCCAGCGGCGGTAAGGCTGCATCACACATTCACGCCTGCCATCGCAACAGACGCTCTCGCGACGGGACAGGTGACCTGACCACAGGCGGACTGTCGTCGAGCAGACGAACCGGCGCCAAACGATCGGAGCAGACACCGTGACTCATCCAACGCCTGAACGCGACGATGAACAACACTGCACATGCCAGGCAAATACAGCGACACATTCCGAGCGAGCTCGTGCGACATCTCGACTCACGCGCCTGCTCGGGCTACTCGTCGCAGCTATCGTGCTCGCCACCAGCGGATCCACAACGCCGCCGAGCGCGCATGCCGACGAGAGTGCTTACCTGCCGTTCTACACCCCGCCCAATCCGCTTCCTCCGGGTCAGCCAGGCGACCTCATCCGCACCGAACCGTCACGACTGGTGCTCGAACCCTCCGGACAACTGGGAGCATTCGTCGGCACCGGAACCCGGATCATGTACCGCAGCACCGACGCCCAAGGGCAGCCGGTGGCGGTGACCGGCACCTACATCGAGCCAGACGTGCCCTGGCCCGGAAGCGGCCCGCGTCCACTTCTGGCCTACGCGGTTATGGGTTTTGGCATGGGCGAGCAATGTGCACCGTCACGCGTGTTCAACCAGGGCATCCACGCCTCACTGGAAACCGGTTTCGACGTCATGTTGAACTTGGAGGAAGGATGGGTGGCGACCCTGCTCGCCCGAGGCTTCGCCATCGTCGTTACCGACGGTGTGGGAATGGGTATCCACGACTCGGTGTCACCGCAGTTCCTCAACCGTAACGCCGGCGGAGCTGCACTCATCGACGCCGCACGCGCCGCCATGAAGCTTCCCGGCACCTCCCTGGATCCGCATGGCCCAGTTGCCTTTTGGGGGTGGCTCGCCGGCGCACACGCAGCACTGTCCGCAGCCGAACGAGCGGCAACCTACAGTCCCGAGCTGCGTGTCGTCGGCACCTATGCCGCCGCGGCACCCACGGAAATCGCCCCAGTCTTGCCCGCCATGGACGGCAACTTCCTGGCCGGTCTCCTCGGCTATGTCCTGCGAGGCATCATGGCGTCCTATCCCGCGACCGAGCAGCCCATCTGGGACTCACTCACCCCACGCGGTGTGGAGATGCTGACCAACACCGGACGTCAATGCCTCCTGCAAACCGGAATCGACTACATGTTTCGCCATATCCAGTTCTGGTTCAAGCAGGACATCTTCGCCACTGCCGCCGCCGAACCTTTCAAGTCCCTCCTATGGGCCCAACGGATCGGCAACGTCAAACCCACCGGCCCTGTCTATCTGACGCACAACCGCTGGGATCCCTTCGATCCCTATACGGCCGTCGAACACACCGCTGCCGACTGGTGCGCGATGGGCGCCGACGTGACGTTGTGGACAAACGAAGAGCCGCCGCTGTTCAACAAACTCGACATCAATTCCATGCTGCCCGTCTTTGTCGACGGCGAACGAAGCATGGCCTGGGTCGCCGACCGGTTCAACGGCGTTCCCACCACGCCCACCTGCGGCCACAGTCCGCCGACGGCCTGACCCCGACGGTTCGCACACCACAGCCCTGCCACAGCCTCCGTGCGCTCGGCAAAAGGTAAACTACGCACATAGCCAAGACGTGTCCTAGATCACATTCCTAGATTGAAGAGCATTGCTGCGAGGTTGGCGGGACAGCCATCGACATTCCAGTGCAGCACACCGGACCAGGGGTCTCGCCAGCGAGAACGAGGAAGCGACATTCCAACGTGAACTACACCGTGCACACGCTGAGCACCCAGGACATGGGTGCTCAGGAACGCAGTGACTGGTGGCGAGACCGTGTGTCCGAAATCCATTGTCCGATGTCGTTCGCCCTGGCCGACGACTATTGCGGGCGGCTGGAATACCAGCAGTCAGATCGCTACCGACTGGTGCGCTGGTGGGGCGACGCCGAAACACTAACCCGAGACTCCTCCCAGATACGTCGATCTCCGCACGAATCCTACGAGTTGCTCATCCCGGTGCACGGGCACCTCCAGCTCACCCAGGATGACCGCGACATCGTCGCCGTTCCACACACCATGACCCTTACCTCTTTGGACGCCGCCATGGATTTGCGCCATGGCGACAACGTGTCGGCGGTCGCCCTGGTAATTCCACGAGAGCACCTCGATTCACGACTAGCGCGACCGACTGACAATCGCCCCGCCTCCCTGGACGGAAGACGTGGACTCGGTCGGATCGTCGTCGATCAGCTACGAACGGTCCGTGGCGAACGCGACCAGCTCGACGGTTTCGAGTTCGACGCGGTCATGGACAGGATCGTCGACCTCATCGCCCTCGCCTACAACGCTCTCACTGCACCGCTGGACAGCGTTCCCGGCGACGCACTGGTCGCATCGATCCGCCGCTACATCCGCAGCAACGCTCACGATCCGACACTGACCGGCACAGGTATTGCCGCTGGCCTGGGCTGGTCGCTGCGACACATCCAGAACCAACTGCAACGCGTGGGCACGACACCCTCGGACCTGATCCGCGAGGAACGCCTCGCGCTGGCACGTCTACGCCTCCAAGATCCTGGTTGGCGCGCGCAAAGCATCACTCAGATCGCCTATTCCTCCGGTTTCAGCGACCTGAGCACTTTCAGCAACGCGTACCATCGCAGCTTCGGCGAACGGCCATCCGACGCCCGCACATACCGCTGAGGTCCGCTGCCAGTACCCGTTAACTCCTGCGCGCACAACAACATACATGCGCAACGCTCCAAGATTGCGCAGCCGAAGTTTCGTACTGTCGACGCATGGAACTTGGCACTCACCCACCAGCCGGCCACGACGCCCTCTTCTCTGTCAGCGGCCGCATGGCCGTAGTAACCGGAGGATCTCGGGGTATCGGCGCCATGATCGCCCGTGGCCTCGTCGCTGACGGAGCCGATGTGATCATCACGAGCAGAAAAGTCGAACAATGCCGTGCCACAGCCCACGACATCAACAGCGAGGCAGAGGCTCTCGGTAGCTCCGGGCGTTGCAGCTACATCAGTGCCGACCTGTCAACCCCCGCCGGAGTCGAACATCTCGTCAACTCGGTCAAAGATCGGCACGAACAGATCGACATTCTGGTCAACAACGCCGGCACCACGTGGGGAGCACCGCTAGAGGAATACCCGATCGCCGGCTGGAGCAAGGTTCTCAACACCAACCTGGTTTCCCCGTTCGGCATCATCATCGGACTACTCCCGCTGCTTCGCACCAGCGCCCGCCCGCAGCGTCCCGCCCGCATCATCAACATTGGCAGCGTTGACGGACTGGTCGCACCGCAATGGGAGAACTACTCGTACAGCGCCAGCAAGGCAGGCCTGCACATGCTCACCCGCCATCTCGCCGGCCGCCTGGCGCCCGACAGCATCACGGTCAACGCCATCGCACCCGGTCCGTTCCTCACTGACATGCTCAGCCACGTAGCAGCCGACCCAGCACGCGAAGACGAACTGCTCAACACCGTTCCCCTTGGTCGCTACGGCCAAGCCGACGACATCGTCGGTGCGGTCAGATTCCTCTCCTCAACGGCCGGCGCATTCGTCACTGCGGCCGTACTACCCGTCGATGGTGGATTCAGCGGCACCACACACTGAATTCTTCTGTCCAACAGCGAGTCTCAACACACATCCCAAACAAAATCACAGGAGTACCCGCATGCCCGAAGCCGTCGTCGTGTCCACTGCGCGAACCCCGATCGGTCGCGCAGGCAAAGGCTCGCTCAAAGACCTACGAGCTGACGACCTCGCCGCACACGCCGTGCTCGCCGCCCTCACCAAAATTCCCGAACTCGATCCCATCCAGATCGACGACCTCATGCTCGGCGTCGGGCAGCCTGCCGGTGAGTCAGGAAATAACCTGGGGCGAGCGGTAGCCGTCTTGGCCGGGCTCGACCACCTGCCCGGTGTCACCGTCAATCGGTACTGCTCAAGCAGCCTGCAGACAACACGTATGGCACTGCACGCCATCAGATCTGGTGAAGGCGACGTCTTCATCTCCGCCGGCGTGGAGACCGTCAGCCGATACTTCAACGGCGCCTCAGACAACCCCGAGGGCCAGAACCCTGCCTTCGCCGAAGCCCAGTCCCGCACCGCCGCCCGCGCGCAACACAATCACCCCTGGAACGATCCACGAGCCAGCGATCAGCTACCAGATCTCTACATCGC
Organism: Mycobacterium sp.; assembly: GCA_031292665.1. Classification (GTDB taxonomy): domain Bacteria; phylum Actinomycetota; class Actinomycetes; order Mycobacteriales; family Mycobacteriaceae; genus Mycobacterium. The sequence goes on from JARLGR010000083.1 coordinate 14,964, forward strand.
GATGGGACAGACCGCAGAGAACGTGGCCCAGTTCAAAGGAGTGAGCCGCGCCGATCAAGACGCCTTTGCCGTTCGCAGCCAAAATCGCGCCGAAGCTGCCACCGCGTGCGGATTCTGGGCCCGCGACATTGCCCCGGTGCCCCTGCCCGACGGCAGCTATGTCAGCACCGACGACTGTCCTCGCACCGACGTCACCCTCGAAGCCGTCTCGGCGTTGCCGCCCGTGTTCAGGCGGAATGGGACGGTCACCGCCGGTAACAGCTGCCCACTCAATGACGGCGCCGCCGCCCTCGTGGTCATGTCTGACACCAAGGCAGCAGCCCTCGGTATCACCCCACTGGCACGCATCGTCAGCACTGGTGTCACCGGATTGTCACCCGAAATCATGGGCCTTGGTCCCGTCGAAGCGAGCAAACAGGCCCTCCAACGCGCCAACCTCAGCATCAACGACATCGACCTGGTCGAGATCAACGAAGCCTTTGCTGCCCAGGTGATCCCCTCCATGCGTGAGCTGCGTATCGACGAAGACAAAGTCAATATCAACGGCGGTGCTATCGCGCTCGGCCATCCGTTCGGCATGACAGGCGCCCGCATCACCAGCACACTGATCAACTCAATGGTGTTCCACAACAAGCAATTCGGCCTCGAAACCATGTGCGTGGGAGGCGGTCAAGGCATGGCAATGATCCTTGAACGCCTTTCCTGACCAAGCGAACATTTCAGCCGATACTGCCGCCGCTACACAACCGAACCTGCTGGCCAGCAGCGACCGCACCGCGGTTGATTCAGCCCACCTGGATTTCGCCGAGGTCCTCGGCGGCAAGTATGCCGAAGGCGTAGCACACAAGGGAACGGCGAGACAGAGATTTGGTAAGTCGTGAGTTGCATACTGGCCTTCGGTTGCTTGGCTGCGCCAATCCTCTTCGTTGTGTTCGGAGTTGGCGGCATCTACTATGCGAGCGACCCGATGGTGGGAAGTCGTGGAGGTGCAAACTTCGTCGTCGACACGGCGCACCCTTTGAACAAGTCGCATACAAAGGACACTCGAAAAGGCGGGGCGGGGTGCGCTACTCCAGGAGTAGGCTGCCGCTCCCCGAACGTATTTGCCGCGGCAGGTGCTGCTAACACAGTGGCCGCAACGACCAGATCACTGTCTTGCCGAAATCGCACCCCGAATGTGCTCCATCCCGCTGACAAAAAGCCCTCGCGACAGCGATCAAATCGCAACTCTGGGCATATCGCGAATGGCAAAGTTTCATTCACTTTGCAAATTGCAAAGTTGTGCAATCATGCATGAGAAATTGCTGCGCAGGTTGAGAACCCCCGCCCCCCACTCCACCACCACTGTAGGTTGCAAAACTCCGTGTCATGTCGCGGAGCTTTGACCTGAGCTTTCATTCGATTGCATCAGGTTTGTCGGACCGATTTTTGCATTCTGGATGGCGAATCCCATAACGGTACGGTTGTGCATGAATCCAGCCGGATCACCGTTTCATGCGGCACCCGATTTGCGGCGAATACCGATGCACTGCAAGCTGATCTCGCCTTCTGCACGGTCTGATGACCCATTCTCGGTGGGTGAACGGGACCAGGCCCTGCCTGTCACGGCCCTTGAGATCCGCACTGACCGACGGGTTTTTACTGCCCGCGTAGGAGGCAATTTAGTTTCAGTCGGTCAGCGACACGTTCCTGATTGCAGCGTTCGCAGGCAGCGTGCGTTGGCCAACACGTCCGGCGAGTTCCTCGAACTTGCCGTGACAGATTAGCCGCGAAATCGGTTGAAGCACGGCGGCTTCGGAGCGGCCTGCTGAAGTTCTCCAGGTTGGTCACGTTGACGGTCGCGCAAGTGAACAGCGCCGACCGTACGGCCTTCGTGACCAGGCAGCGGTCATGGTCAACCCCACCAGCCCGCTGACGGGGCAACTTGCCCGCTTAGGGTCCGGGGCTAGTGACCTATTGGGACATCGCCGACACTTCAATTCTGAGTAATAGTCACCGTTCCGACGTTTCCGTCGACGTCGATCTCGGTTCGGTCGTCGATGAAACCGGTGGCACCGCCGACACCGCCGACAGCCGGGATGCCGTACTCACGGGCGAGGATCGCCCCGTGACTCAGCTTGCCGCCGGTTTCGATGACCAGACCACTGAGCAGCGGGAAGACGCTCGTCCACCCGGGATCGATATTGGGGGCGACCAGGATGTCACCGGCCTCCACGTTGCCCAGGTCGGCCAGCGAGTAGACCACCCGCGCTGGTCCCCGGGCGCGGCCGCGACAGACTCCCGCGCCTCGGAGCGCACCCTTGGGCAGCTCGGCCTCATCAGCGCTGGGTTCGGTATCGACTTCGGTTTCGACGTCATCGAACAGATACGTGGCCGGCATCCGACCCCGGTTGCGCGCGTGCTCGGCCCGGCGGGCCGCGATGGTGCTGCTCAACTGCGCACGGTCGACTGCACCCGCGATGAGCGCGAAGAACTCGGGGCTGCGCAAGTAGAAGACGTCCTCGACGTCCCCGAGGGCACCGCGCTCAACGAGCCGGCGGCCCTGCTCCAGCACCAGCGCCCGCAGATGCGTGAGGAGGTAGTCGAGGTAGTAGCGCTGGTTCTCCCGGTACCGGGTGTAGTCCTGCACCAGTGCCATCAACCGGGTGAGCACCGGCCTGCGCACCGCTCGCAACGGCCAACTGCCGAGCCTGGACAACGCTTCGGCTTCCGCCGCGATGCGGCGTTGCCGGGAAGACCCGGCGTGCTCACCAGCAACGGATTTCTCAGGCGCGCGTAACTGCGCCCGCACAAGTTCGAGCACCAGGTGTGGTTGTTCACGCCACCTCGGCCGGCCGATGTCGCGGCTGTCAGACCGGTGACCGTGCCGGGCCAGGAACCCGTCGAAATCGCACCAGAACTCCGATTTCGACGGGTGATCACGCGCGTCCTGATAGGCCGCTCCGTCCCGCAACGCGGCCGCCAGTTCGGAATCCTGCCGGACCAAGTCGGCCAGAGCGTTGATCTCGTGGTTGATGGCCGCCGTCCGGGTGTCGTCCAGCCCGCTGATGACGGTCTCGTAGAGGTCGCCGGATTCGTCGGCACACCAGCGCCCAAGCAGCCCCTCCACCGCGGCATGCAAGAAGGTGTTGTACATGGTCATGCCCCACCGGACCACTCGAAAGTGTTCCTCACCGAGGGCGGTCACCTCGTCAAACTGACGCCGCCACGCGTCGCCGCTGAGAGCGCGATAGTCTTGGGTGAGTTTCGGCACCACGATGCGTTCGATTGTGGCGCTGTGGGTTTCAAGCGCAGCGAGATTGCCTTTCAGACCACTGCGCTGACGGTCGCGCAGCGGTGCCAGCGCGAACGAAACCAGAAGCCTCGGATCCCATCGCGCCTCCTGGACACGTGCGCGCACCAACGGTGGAAACCACGCGTCGGCAGTGCTCGACCGCATCGACGGTGGAAGCATCCGCAGTCCCTCGGTGAAATATGCGGCGCTGAAGTACGCGTAACCCTGGTGCAGGCGAACGGGTTCCATCGCGGCCATGTCGTCGCGGCCCTGCAACCGCGCCATCTCCTTCATGCTCTGCTCGACGATCCAGGACAGCATCAGATCCTCGGGCAGCGGCAGCATGCACTCGGCGAGGTATTCATCGCCGAAGCGCCGCGACCAGACGTCCGTGGGATTCTCGCTCGGCAGGTTGGTGATCGGTCGGTCCTGCAGTACGAACGTCTGCCCGTCGGCGATCGCCCATTCCAGATCGCGGTGCGGGCCGATCCAGGTAGCCACCGTCGTCGCCAAGATGTACAGGTCCCGAAGTTGCTGGTCAGTCAGACTGAACTGGTCGCGCCGGTCCGTCTCGACCTCGCGTTCGTGTAATCCGTTCTGCCACAGCGCTTCGAGCTGTTTAGCACCCAACTGTCGTTTACGCACCGTGCCGTCGGCCCGGTCGAGGACGAAGTGGTCGGGCTCGGTGCGCCCGGACACCACCGTCTCGCCGAGGCCCCACGCCGCGTCGATCACGATCTCAGATGCGAACGGACGCAGCGGGTTAGCCGTCAGGAGTACTCCGGCAGCGTCCGGGGCGATCATGCGTTGCAGGATCAGCGCGATGCCGCCGCCCGCCGTCTTGGCAAGGTTCTCCCGATAGGCCTGAGCGCGCTGCTGATCGAGCGAGGCCCAACAAGTCCGCACCGCTTCGCGCAGGGCCTGCAGCGAATTGACACCCAGCACCGTCTCGTACACCCCAGCGAACGACGCATCGGCGAGGTCCTCGGCCACCGCCGAACTGCGCACGGCCCAAGGAGAACCGGGAAACCGGTCGTTGACCTCGGCCCACCATTGCGCCAACGCATCGGTCACACATGCTTCGCGGTCCTGCTCACGCAACGACACCTCGGCCGGAATGCACCACGCGTCCGGCACCGGGAGACCGGCGGCGAGCAGACGCACCAGACCCTGGCCTTTGCCGCCTATCGTGTCGATACCCGGATGGGTGTCGGGTTCAAGACGAAGAATCACCGGAACCTCGAAACCAGAGCATCTTTGAGAACAGGAAGCAGGTCGGGCAGTCGGGCGAGCAGGCCCCGGGTACCGACGTGCCAGGTGTGTTCGAGGACGCCGGCACCCGTAAGTCGCTGACCGTCTTCGCTGAACGCCTCGAACACCGCGTGCGTCTCGTTCAGCATCAGGCCGCTCTTGAACAGCGGAAGCTGGGCCTTTCCGTACGCGACGACGCGGTAGGTGGTGCCGTCCTCGTCGTGGATGGACATCTCCGCATCCCGCGCGCTGTGCTGGCCGCTGGACACGTAGCGCAAGTCGAAGCTCTCGATTGCACGACATTGACCGCCGCGGCTGACGAATCCGGACTGGGTGAGCACGCCCGCCGTCGTCGTCTGTGTCGCGGTGAACGCCAGGTCCTCGCCGAACTGAGCCGAGATCCAGTCCCAGCCTTCGATATTGGCCCAGTCTCGCGGGCCCCATGACTTGTCGCGGGTGCCGAAGCCGTTGATCTGGCGTGCACGCCCACCGATGCGCGACCAGCCGGTGATGACACCGGGGTGTTCGAAATGCCGATGAGCGATGACTTCGGTTCCGTTGTGGCCGAAGTCAAATGCCGGTGCCGAAGCCGACCAGGTGAGGCTGATTTCGTCGTGGCCGGCCAGCTCGATACGCCACTGCCGCAGTGGCTCGTCCATCCGGAAGGTCAGCCGCCCCACAGTCAACCCCTCGGCGCTGCGCAACGCCATCGGATCGCCTTCGAAGCGCTGGTTGACCGCACCGTAGACCAGTTCGCGCCGGCCGTCGCGCATCGTGATGACCACCGCGTCGGCCTGCCGAGCGGCGAATCGATAGCCGATCCGCGCGAAGCCCAGGGCGTTGCCGTCCAGGTCGACCCAGTTGAAGTAGTAGCTTTCCTGCCAATGCGGCTCGGTGCCCGGCGGATGCAGTTCCTCGTCGGACGCCACGATCAGCTCAGCCATGACATCAATTCAAACGTGAGCAAATGCTCGCTTTCAATTCGTATTCGGTGCCACACTGTATCGATGACGACAAGTCGCTCTGGTCAGCGAAAAGAACCCCGTCAGGAGCGATCCAAAGCGACAGTGGAGCGCATTGTGGACGCCGGTGGTCGCGTACTGATCGCGTACGGGTACGAGGGAGCGTCAACAAATCGCATCGCCAGCGCCGCGCAGCTCAGTCCCGGGTCGCTCTATCAGTACTTCAGCGATAAGGACGCCATCGTGAAGGCAGTAATGGACCGCCTCTCCTTGGACATCAGCACCAAGATTTCGGCATCGTTCCGGAGCATGGCCGGATGCTCCGCCGAGGACGGGACCCGCGCCGTGCTGGGCGCCCTGGTGGCCGCTCTGAACTCACAGGCCGAATTGGTGCGGGTTGCCGTCGAACAGATACCGTCCCGGTTCGGCGATACCGACGTGCTCACCGGCACCCTCGCACGTGCGCGCGACTTGGTGTTCCACCAGTTGCTGGCGAACCAGAGCCGCCTGAGGCACCGCGATCAGGACACGACCATTTGGTTCGTCATGCAGATGACCACGCAACTGTCGATCCGCTATGTCGTTGACCGGCCCCAGATTCCAGCCGAACAGTTCGTCGACGAGCTCACCCGCCTGCTGATCAACTATGTGTACGGAGACTGATCGCATCGACGCGAGAATTCGCGCCATCTTGGCCTCGGACGACGGCGTGACCTTGACACGACGCACTGTTGCATTTCGAGGTGTATTGCTTTGGACCACAACCTATCCAACGGTTGCGACGTGCTGCCCGCAAGAGTGTTCGTCAGTCTGTTTGAGCGGGTAGCAGAGTCATTGGGCTGCGGCTCCATCGAGTTGATGCACGATGTCGGCGATCTGTGGGCTTGTCGCCAGCTGACGGTCCAAGACG
>JARLGR010000002.1 GCA_031292665.1 Mycobacterium sp.
CGCTCGATGCCGACGGCTTGCAGATCACCACCGATGGCAAGCGATGCAATGCCGTGCACCAGCGACCAGAGCGGCGCGGCGATCTCCCGCGGATCGGTGCCCTGGACGATCCCCGCCTCCTGGCACTGGATGATCGCGTCGAGCAGGTCCCCGAACGCCTGCAGCGCGGCCTCCGCCAGGCTCGGGTGCTCCGCCTTGAGCGACTCCCCGCTGAACATCACCTGGTAGTGGTCGGGATGGGTGACGGCCCACCGCACATAGACCCGGCCGAGTTCGATCACCCGCTCCCTCGGGTCCGACGCGCGGGCGCCGGCCGCCGCCAGATCGGCGTGCAGGTCGCGGAAGCCCTGTTCGGCGACGGCGGCCAGCAGCTCGGCCTTGTCGGCGAAGTGCCGGTACGGCGCCGCGGCGCTGACCCCGGCGCGGCGCGCCGCCTCGGTCAGCGTGAATCCCTTCGGCCCCTTCTCGGCCACCAGCGATAGCGCGGCGCTGGTCAGCGCGCGCTTGAGATCGCCGTGGTGGTAGCTCTCCCGGCGCGGCGCGGACGATCGTTTCACTGCCATGTTGACGACATTAACATTCCGTACTATGTTAATGCTATTCACATCAATCCAAGGAGGCCGACATGCCAGACACCACATCCCTGCTCGCCGGCGACCGCGACCGGGAAAAGACGGCCGACATTCTCGGCCAGGCACTCGCCCAGGGCTACCTGCCGATGGACGAGTACGACCGACGGCTGCAAGCGGTCTTCCAGACGCAGACCGCCCAAGAGCTACGCGATTTCCTCGCCGACCTGCCGCTCGATCGCATCCGGCGGCACGATCCCCGCCGCCGCGCCGCCCGGGTCGCCGCGGCTCGCCTCGCGGTGCGCATCCACCTCGGCGCCTACCTGGCCATGGCCGTCATCGTGCTCACCGTGTGGGCCGCCGTGGCCGTCACGACCGGCGCCTCGTACTTCTGGCCGATCTGGCCCATCCTCGGCGGCGCGATCGGGCTTGTAGGCCATGCCACGTCCGTACCGGGTTGCCGTCACAAGCTCGAAAACCGTTGAGAGGGGAACCAAATGCAGAACGCAAAGTGGGCAGTGATCACCGGAGCCAGCTCGGGACTGGGCGCCATCTTCGCCGACCAACTGGCGCGGCGCGGCCTGTCGCTGGTGCTGGTCGGGCGGGATCATGCTCGGCTGGACGCGGTGGCCAAGCGCGTCGGGCAGACCGCCCCGAACGTCGAACAGGTCGTCGGCGACCTCGGCACCGACGCCGGCGTCGCGGACCTGATCTCACGTCTGGACGGGCGGGCGATCGACGTCCTGGTCAACAACGCCGGGTTCGGCACCTACGGCCCGTTCGCCGAGATCGACGCCGATCGCGAGCACGAACTGGTAGCGGTCAACGTCGACGCGGCGGTCCGCCTGGCCCACGCGGTCCTGCCGGGGATGTTGGCCCGGGGCCGTGGCGGCATCGTGAATGTCGCCTCCACCATCGCTTTTCAGCCGGGCACCTACCAGGCCACCTACGGCGCCTCGAAAGCGTTCCTGCTGTCACTGAGCCAGGCGCTGTGGGCCGAAACCCGTGGCACGGGCGTCACGGTGACCGCGCTGTGCCCCGGTCCCACTCGCACCGGATTCGTCGACGCCCTCGGTACCGACGTCTCCCACACCGCGATCTACCGGCACCTCGCCGCGCCCGAACCCGTCGTGGCCGCCGGGCTGCGCGGAATGGACCGCGGCCGTGCGGTGGTGGTTCCCGGGTGGCGCAACCGCGTGATGGCGACGGGCGGACGGCTCAGCCCCGGATGGCTCTCGGCGCTCACCAGCGGGCGATTGCTGCGGCCGGCCGCCTACCCGAAGTCTCCACTGCCCCGCGGGGAGACGGTCGGCAGCCCTTGCGACTCGGCGGCCTCGAGCAGCCGGCGATCGTAAGCGCAGAAGGCGGTAAGAGCTTTTCGGTGGACATGTGCCGTGGCGAGGTGTACCGCATCGAGGGCGCGCAGCTCGGGAGGCGGGATCGTGGCCGCCGCCGAGGCGATAACGTCCGTCAAGACAAGGGTGTCGATCGTTGACGCGACATTGCGTGCCAGCGCTACAGCTTTGGGCCCTGTTCGTGCGGCCACCCGTATCAGCTCAATGTGCCCGACGGCGCTGGTGACCAGGCTTTCGTCCGGGTGTGCGTTGAGCCAGTCAATCAGCGCGGCCGACTCATCCTCAGCCGCAACCAGTTTTACGGTAGCCGACGTGTCGAGGTAGATCATCGGGCGGAGCGTTGTTCATCCAGGATGGAAGTGAGCGAAGGGCCTTCGATCAGATCGGCCGTGCGGAGCGGGACTCTTGGTGCGCTGGCCGGGACCAGCCGGCCTTCTGCGATGAGTTGGTCACGCGCTTGTTCGGCGGGGGTGATCGGCACCAACCGCGCCACCGGCCGACCGCGGTCGGTGATTTGAATGGTCACCCCGGCTTTCGCTTTTGCTATCCAGACGCTTGCGTTCTGGCGTAGCTCACGAATGCCGATGGTGTCCACGCCAACCACCGTAGCACATAATGTGCTACCATCCCCCCGTGAGCGACATGACGGCGCGGTTCGCGGAGATCGTCGGGACGCACAACCTGCTGACCGGCGACGCCATCCCCGACGACTACTCCCACGACGAGGAACTGCACGGGCCGCCGCAGAAGCCCGCGTACGTCGCCAAACCGGCCACCGCGGAAGAGGTCGCGCAACTGCTGAAGGCCGCCTCCGAGGACGGCACACCGGTGACCGCCCGCGGGTCCGGAACCGGCCTGTCCGGTGCGGCGATCCCCCGCAGGGACGGGCTGCTGATCTCCTTCGAGCGGATGAACGCCGTCCTGGAAGTGGACACCACCAACCAGGTCGCCGTCGTCCAACCCGGCGTGACATTGACCGAACTGGACGCCGCGACAGCCGAATTCGGGCTGAGCTACATGGTTCACCCGGGCGAGCTGTCCTCCAGCGTCGGCGGCAACGTCGGCACCAACGCCGGCGGAATGCGCGCGGTCAAGTACGGCATCGCCCGCCACAACGTGCTCGGGCTGCAGGCGGTGCTGCCGACCGGCGAGATCATCCGCACCGGCGGCAAGATCGCCAAGGTGTCCACCGGCTACGACCTGACCCAGCTCATCGTCGGCTCCGAGGGCACCCTGGCCCTGGCCACCGAGGTGATCGTCAAGCTGCACCCGCGGCTCGGCCACAGCGCCACCGTGCTCGCCCCGTTCGCCGACTGCGACCAGGTGATGGCGGCGGTGCCCAAGGTCCTGGCCAGCGGGCTAGGTCCCTACATCCTGGAATACATCGACAACATGACGATGGCCGCGCTGGTCCACACCCAGAACCTGGAGCTGGGCATCCCCGACCAGGTCCGCGACAGCTGCCAGGCGTATCTTGTTGTGGCGCTGGAGAACCGCACCGCCGACCGGCTGGCCGAGGATGTCGAGCGCGCCGGTGAGCTGCTCGCCGAGATGGGCGCCGTCGACGTCTACGTGCTCGAAGGCGCCTCGGCCCGCAAGCTGATCGAGGCGCGCGAGAAGGCGTTTTGGACGGCCAAGGCCATCGGCGCCGACGACATCATCGACACCGTGGTGCCGCGCGGCGCGATGCCGAAATTTCTTGCCGCGGCGCGCAGTCTGGCGTTGGAGGCCGGCGGTGCCGCGGCCGGCTGCGGGCACGCCGGCGACGGTAACGTGCACCTGGCCATCCTGTGCAAGGACCCGGACAAGCGCAAGAAGCTCATGACCGACATCTTCGCGCTCGCAATCGAATTGGGCGGCGCGATCTCCGGCGAACACGGCCTCGGCCGCGCCAAGACGCCGTACTTCCTCAAGCTCGAAGACCCGGCCAAGGTGGCCCTCATGCACCGCATCAAGCGCAGCTTCGACCCGGCGGGCATCCTCAACCCCGACGTTCTGTTCGCCGAACCCTGACGGCATACTGTTGCGCCATGCACGTCGATGCGATGACGGTTCCGCAACCACTGACGCGGACCGGTGACCTGGCCCGGCGCACCCAGGCGGTGGGGTTCTCCGGTCTGCTGTTCACCGAGACCGGCCGCACGGCCTACCTCAACGCCGCCGTGGCCTCGCAGGCCGCCCCCGGGCTCGAGCTGTCCACCGGCGTCGCGGTCGCATTCCCGCGCAGCCCCTTCGTCACCGCGGCCACGGCGTGGGAACTTCAGGAGGCGACCGGTGGGAAGTTCCGCCTGGGTCTGGGCACCCAGGTTCGCACGCACGTCGTCCGCCGCTACGGCGCGGCCTTCGAACGCCCGGGCCCGCGGCTGCGCGACTATGTGCGGGCGGTCAAGGCGTGCTTCACTGCGTTCCGCACGGGCAAGCTCGACTACCACGGCGAGTTCTACAACCTCGACTTCATCACCCCGCAGTGGAGCGCGGGCCCCATCGACGCGCCCGAGCCCAAAGTCGATGTGGCGGCGGTCAATCCGTGGATGCTGCGCATGGCGGGCGAGGTAGCCGACGGGGTGCACGTCCATCCGATCGGCGAGACCGGTTATCTGAAACGCCATGTCCTGCCGAACATTGCGGAGGGCGCGGCCAAAGCGGGGCGCTCTCCGTCGGACATCGCCGTCATCGTGCCGGCACTGACGATCGTCGGCGACAGCGACCAAGAGCGCGACGCCGAACGTGAGTTGGTGCGCGCCAGCATGTCCTTCTACGGCAGCACCCCCAATTACGCGTTCATCTGGGACGAGGCGGGCTTCGAGGGCACGACCGCCCGCATCCGCGAGAAGCAGAAGGCCGGCGACTTCAAGGGCATGGCTGCCCAGATCACCGACGAGCACATCGCCCGGTTTGCCACCGAATCGACGTGGGACGGTGTGGCCGACGCGCTGGCCGCGAAGTACGACGGCATCGCCACCCGGATCGTCCTCTACAACGCCCTGGGCGACCCGGAGCGCTTCGAGCGGTACGGCGAGGTCGCCCGCCGGCTGCGGGGGTGAGCTGTCAGTCAGCCAATAGTCTTGAGCTCGCAACGGACACCCGGCGCCCGTGAGAGGCGCACATCGGCGGTGATCAGCGCAACATCCAGGGCCTCGGCCAGGGCGATATACGCGGCGTCGTAGGGCGTCACGACATGCCGCAGTTCCCAGATGCGGCGCAGCAAGGGCTGGTGCGACGACCGTTGCAGCGCAAGATCGGCCAGGTCCGCTACCGCGCTTGCGGCTCGTCGAGCGGCCATCATGTTCGCAGCAACCTGGCGGCGCCACACCGAGACAACTTCCAGGTCGATAAGTTCTGGAGCCACCAACGTCTCGTGCGTCAGACGTTCGCGGGCTTGCCGGCCGTCTCTTCCGTCATCGCCCAGCGCTACGGCTAGGACACTCGCATCAACGACGATCACGTTCCGCCCGGACGTATTCGACAGCAGCATCGAACGAAACACGGCCACCACGGCGCGCGGCGGCGCGGTCTAACACTTCCTCCAGCGTGGGTTGATTCGCATCGGCGATCAGCCGACTTCGAAGGTATTCCTGCAGGGATTGATGCGCGCGCGCAGCTCGCTCCCGCAAAACGCGGTGGGTCTCTTCGGGAACATCCTTGATCTGTACACTCGGCATGGCGCCATTTTGGCGCCAGTAGCGCCACAATGCAAGTGTCGAACGCGTTCACAGCAGTCACACAAAGCTGGGGATATGCCGATGTGCCCGCCTCCTAGCGACAGCGGCTTCCCGGCGGACCCTGGTATGCACGCTGTTGTCAATCGGCACGGTATGCGTGTGCGCGGCGGAACACGCCGACGACAGTGACTTGCTGACGCTCGTCGTCGATTCTGTAGATGACGCGGTAAGTGCCGCGGCGTGCGCTATGGCGATCATGTAACGGCGGGCGGAGTGCCTTGCCCACGCGGTGCGGATTGTCGAGCAGTGGACCGATGATGAACTCATAGGCAGCGAACGCCACCGATTCGGGAAGTCGTTCGGCCAGTTGCTTTCTTGCGGTCGGAGCGATTACCAGCTCGTAACGCCGGTCGGTCACGTCCTGGCTCGGCGTGCGTGCATTGCCGCGGCAAGGCTGTCTTGGCTCTCTCCTTCCCCGCGGGCTAGCTCAGCATCGGCCTCGCCTAGAGCGCGCAGCGCTGTTGCATCAGACAGCACCGCAATCGTTTCCTCGAGTGACTCCAGATCGTCGACGGCAAGGAGAACGGCCACGGGGCGTCCGTGCACCGTTACCGTGATGCGCTCATGCTGATCGCCCACACGGGCCACCAACTCCGACAGATGCGCCTTCGCCTCGGCGAGCGAGCTGACTTCAGACATAGTCATAAGTATGACCAGTTAGCCGCGCTGCGTCCAACAGTAACGTGCGAAGCAATCATCACAGAAATTGTCGCGATGAGGCGGGCACAAAGAGTGCCGCCTGTTGGAGAGGCTGGTGTGGCGGATGTGACTCAGCCATTGACCCGCGCACCGCAGCGTGCCACCCGCAGGCACACGAGCTCAAGCCCGATGCCAGGGGCTGGATCTGGCTGCTGGACAACGCCTTTGCCCAAGCATTCGCCCCAGCACGCAACCGCCGAGGAGTACGCCCTGCTGGCCGCGCCCCAGCGACCCATCGCTGTCCCCTGCATCCAAAAGCCGGTACCGAGGCCCGGATGGAAAGACCTCCCGAGCTGCCGCGCAACATCTCCCGAAAGCATATCGATGAGATGGCCCACCATCATTAGTAAACAACCCAAGATTACCAATCTCGCGGAAACGTGCTCTGCCAATTATTTTGGTCCGCAAGCTCATTCAAAAATCGTGAACGCGCACACACAACACGAAGTTGTGAGCTCACAACACAGAAGCGTCTACTAATCGCCTGCTAACCGGCGCAATATTCGCAATATTGATGTCATGACCCGTCGGTGCAACGGCGCACCGGCGGGCACCTCCGCTGACTGATGCACGCCAGCCCGCGTGCCCGTGCCAAGCGGCTAGTTCCGCCAGGCAAGAAAGGGGAACGCCACATGACCACAGCTCGTCCCAAGACTCGCAGCGAGGGCCAGTGGGCGCTGGGAGACCGCGAGCCGCTCAACGACGCCGAGCAGTTCAAGCACGACGACGCGCCGCTGAACGTGCGGGACCGCATCCTCAACGTCTACGCCAAAGAGGGATTCGACAGCATCGCCGCGAACGACCTTCGCGGTCGCTTCCGCTGGATGGGCCTCTACACCCAACGCGAGCAGGGCTACGACGGCTCGTGGACCGGCGACGAGAACATCGACAAGATCGAAGCCAAGTACTTCATGATGCGGGTGCGCTCCGACGGCAAGCCCATGTCGGCGCACACGCTGCGCACCCTGGGTCAGGTCTCCACCGAATTCGCCCGCGACACCGCCGACATCGGCGACCGGGAAAACGTGCAGTTCCACTGGATCCGCATCGAGGACGTTCCCGAGATCTGGCGCCGGCTCGAATCCGTCGGCCTGACCACCACGGAGGCGTGCGGTGACTGCCCCCGCGGCATCCACGGCTCGCCGCTGGCGGGCGACGCGCTCGACGAGGTGCTCGACGCCACCCCGGCGATCGACGAGATCATCCGCCGCTTCATGAACAACCCCGAGTACGCGAACCTGCCCCGAAAATTCAAGTCCGCGATCTCCGGCCTCCAAGACGTCTCCCACGAAACCCACGACGTCGCCTTCATCGGCGTCAACCACCCCGAGCACGGTCCGGGCATGGATCTGTGGGTGGGCGGCGGGTTGTCGACCAACCCGATGCTGGCCCAGCGGGTCGGCGTGTGGGTTCCGCTGGACGAGGTCCCCGACGTCTGGGAGGCCGTCACCCAGATCTTCCGCGACTACGGCTACCGCCGGCTGCGCGCCAAGGCCCGGATCAAGTTCCTGGTCAAGGACTGGGGCATAGAGAAATTCCGTGAAATTCTCGAACAGGAGTACCTCAACCGCCGGCTGATCGACGGCCCGGCTCCCGAGCCGGTCAAGCACCCCATCGACCACGTCGGCGTGCAGAAGATCAAGAACGGTCTCAACGCCGTCGGCGTCGCCCCGATCGCCGGGCGCGTGACGGGCACCACCCTGTCGGCGCTGGCCGACCTCATGGAGAAGGTCGGCTCCGACCGGGCCCGGTTCACCCCGTTCCAGAAGCTGGTCGTCCTCGACGTGCCCGACGACAAGATCGACGAGCTGGTCGCCGGCCTGGACGCGCTGGGCCTGCCGGCGCGGCCGTCCTCGTGGCGCAAGAACACGATGGCGTGCACCGGTATCGAGTTCTGCAAGCTGTCCTTCGCCGAAACCCGTGTGCGCGCCCAGACTTTGGTGCCCGAGCTGGAACAACGCCTCGCGGACGTCAACCCCCGGCTCGACGTGCCCATCACCGTCCACCTCAACGGATGTCCGAACTCGTGCGCCCGCATCCAGGTCGCCGACATCGGGTTCAAGGGCCAGTGGATCGACGACGGCGAGGGCAATTCGGTCGAAGGCTTCCAGGTCCACCTCGGCGGCGGCCTGGGCGAGGAAAGCGGGTTCGGCCGAAAACTGCGCCAGCACAAGGTCACCAGCGAGGAACTCGGCGACTACATCGACCGCGTGACGCGCAAGTTCCTCGAACAGCGCGAGGACGGCGAACGGTTCGCGAACTGGGCACTGCGGGCCGACGAGGCCGAGCTGCGATAGGGGCCAACAGACATCACCAACGTGAGCGCTGACGTGACGAACCGAGGACGAATGAGATGAGCGACGGGGTGAACGGCTTCACCGCGGAACGGCTGCGCGAGCTGGCCGAGCGTGGCGCGGCCGAGCTGGAGGGCGCCAGCGCCGAGGACATATTGCGCTGGACCGACAAACATTTCGGGGGCCCCGACGGACCCCGCAACTGGGCCACCTGCCAGTGGGTGGTGGCCTGCAACATGCAAGACGCGGTGTCGGTCTCGATGGCGGCGGACGTACGGCCCGGCGTGCCGGTCCTTTTCCTGGACACCGGATACCACTTCATCGAAACCATCGGCACCCGCGACGCGGTCGAGGCCGTCTACGACATCCACCTGCTCAACGTCACCCCCGCGCAGACGGTGAAAGAGCAGGACAGGCTGTTGGGCAAGGACCTGTTCGCCCGCGACCCCAACGAATGCTGCCGGCTGCGCAAGGTGGTGCCGCTGCGCAGAGCGCTGAGCGGTTACGCCGCGTGGATCACCGGGCTGCGCCGGGTGGAGTCACCCACCCGCGCCAACGCGCCGCTGATCAGCTTCGACGAGAACTTCGGGCTGGTGAAGGTCAACCCGATCGCGGACTGGACCGACGAAGACGAGGACGAGTACATCGAGAAGAACGGCGTGCTGGTCAACCCGCTGGTCGGCGAGGGCTACCCGTCGATAGGCTGTGCGCCGTGCACCGCCAAGCCGGCCGACCGCGACGACCCGCGCAGCGGGCGCTGGCAGGGCCGCAACAAGATCGAATGCGGGTTGCACGCCTCATGAGCACCCTCGTCCTCACCGCGCACGGAAGCCGGGATCCGCGATCGGGCGCCAACGCCCGGGCCCTCGCCGACCGGCTGACGCTCATGCGGCCCGACCTCGACGTGCGCCTGGCGTTCCTGGAGCTCAACGAGCCCAACTTCACCGACGTGCTCGCCGAATTGCCGGACAGCCGCCGCGCGGTGGTCGCGCCGTTGCTGCTGGCCAGCGCGTACCACGCGCGCCTCGACATCCCCAAGCAGATCGCCCGCGCCGGCGCCCGCGGCATCCGGCAGGCGGACGTCCTGGGTGAAGACGATCGGCTGGTGTCCGTATTGCGCGAACGCCTTGCCGAACTCACCGTTTCGCCGCTCGACGACCACTTGGGCGTGATGGTGGTGGCGATCGGGTCATCCAACCTCGCCGCCAACGCCCGCACCGCGCGGGTGGCGGCCAAGCTGGCGTCGGGCACCCGGTGGGCCGGCGCGACGACCGCCTTCGCCACCCGGCGCGAGCAATCGGTGGCCCGTGCCGCCGGCCATTTGCGCCGCCAAGGCGCCCGCCGGCTCGTCATCGCGCCGTGGTTTTTGGCGCCGGGACTCCTCACCGACAGGGTCTCGACCTTCGCCCGCGACAACGGCATTCCGATGGCGGTGCCGCTGGGCGCCCACCGGCTCGTCGCCGAGGCCGTGCTCGACCGCTACGAGCAGGCGTTGGCCGAGCAGCAGGCCGCCTAAGCCTTTCGCCCAACGTCGGCTTGTTGCGGGCTTAAGCAGCCGAAACGCCGCAACGATTCGACGTTCGCGGGCCTAGTTCGTCGCCTGACTCATGATGTGGCTCAACAGGTCTCGTATCACCCCGGCGGGCGGCGTGCGCCCGCCGATCCAAATGGCGCGAAACTTGCGTCGTAAGTCCAACTCCGGAATGGTGACCGCGCGCAGCCGGCCCACCGCCAGGTCGTCGGCCACCACCAGCCGGCTCATGGCCGCCGGACCCGCGCCCGCGAGCACTGCGGCCCGCATCGCCGCAGCGGACGCCAATTCGAGTACGGGCGGCGCTTGTTCCATGTCGTCGCCCAGCACCTGACGCAACGCCACCGTCAGCGAATCGCGGATGCCCGAATGCGGTTCGCGGGTAACCAGGGGGGTTTGCGCGAGTTCGCGAGCGGTCACGGCCCGTGATCGTCGAGTCCACTTGTGGCCCGGCGGCACCACAATCACCAGCTCGTCGTGTCCCACCACACTGCTTCCCAAACCCCTGGGCGGACCAGGGTTCTCGACGAACCCGAGATCGACGGTGCCGTCGCGCACCGAGGCGATGGCGTGTTCGCTGTTGGTGGCGGTCAGGACCACCTGGGGAACAATGCCGCCGCGCCGCGTCGCCTCGCCCTGCAGCGAAAGCAGCCAGCGCGGCATCACCTGTTCGGCAATCGTCTGGCTGGCCGCCACCCTGATTCGTTCGCGGCCTTCCTTTCGCAGCGAGCCCAGCCCCGCGTCGATGTCGTTGGCGACTTCGAGCAGGCGGGACGCCCACTCGGCGATGATGAGGCCGGCGGGCGTGAGTTCCGAGCCACGCGTTGACCGCACGGCCAGTGTCACCCCGATCTGTGCCTCCATGTATGCGAGCCGCCGGGACACGGCCTGTTGGGTCATCCCCAGTTCCCGGGCGGCGCGGCCGAGCGTCCCCGTCTCCGCGATCGTCAAAAAAACTTCGAACGAGGCGAGTTCGGGCATTCGAGCGCTGAGCGGCACGCTGGTCAACTCACAATCGAGTAGGGATGCCACAACAGTAGCTTGTGACGCCACAACCCCGAAACCTCTACTCGCGCGCCCCCGGCCCGGCAACCATGGAAACCATGGAGACGCTTGCGCGCCCGCGGGTAAAGTAGGCCAGCCCGAACGAGCTCCTGCGGGTTGGGCGCGGCGATTAAGGACGGAGACATTCATGACATACGTGATCGCGGAACCGTACGTCGACATCAAAGACAAAGCATGCATCGAGGAATGCCCCGTCGACTGCATCTACGAGGGCGCCCGCATGCTCTACATCCACCCCGACGAATGCGTCGACTGCGGCGCCTGCGAGCCGGTGTGCCCCGTCGAATCCATCTACTACGAAGACGACGTGCCCGGCGAATACAGCCAGTACGCCCAGATCAATGCGGACTTCTTCAACGAACTCGGTTCACCCGGCGGCGCCGCGAAAGTCGGCCTGACCGAGCACGACCCCCCTGCGGTCAAGAGCCTGGAAAGCCGGGCCGAGGCGACGTAGTTTCCGGCGAGCCTGCGCGCGTTCCTCGCCTTTCGGTGGGACAAATCACTTCCGTCACTAGAAGTTCGGGATACGACGAAGTGCCCGCCTCCTAGCGACTTACGAGGCAGTCGACGCGCCACCAAGAACTGTCGCTACGAGGCGGGCACAAAGTGTGCCTCCTTTTCCAGAGACGCCTGTGGCGGATGTGACTCAGCGGCCGTCCAGGGGAACGATTCCTACACCACCATCAGCGGCGCCATGGTGGCGCGGGGGACCGAAACCTGCTGCGGACCATCGACTTCCGCGAGCACCTTACCCTGGCCGAAGAAAAAGATGACGGCGTCGTCGGTGATCGCGAAGTTCTGATACGCGTCGGTACCCAGGTCCCCGAAGGGCGACGGTCCCAGCTCGCGCGAGACAAAAGGATTCAGAACGTCCAGCGGCTTGGCGCCCGGCTTGAACAGCGTGTCGAAGGTGATCGGGGCGCGCCTCCCGAGGTCGTAGTTGAATGCCTTGAACGAGCCCACCGGGTGGGCGCCGAGGTCCTCGTTCATATCCAGCACCAGGCTCTGGGTGCCCGCGGTGGATGCGGCCGACCGGTATGCCGTTCCCGTGATCGTCAGCAGATAGGGCGGCCGATCACCCGGAGGCTGCGTCCGGGCATCGTCGGCCCACGTGTCGCGGGTGTGGATCAGGTAGTCGGCCACGGACTGCTGGTCGGAATAATTGACCGGATAGCTCAAGTCGAGCGCATAGCTGGCGGTGACGATGTGGCCATGGCAGATCTGGTCTTGGCCCACCGTTCCGCCGAGGTCGGCGCAGGCCGATTGCGCCCCGGCCGTCCAGCCGCTCAACCAGCCGGGCACGACCCAGACGGCCACCGCCGCGAGACCCAGGAGACGCATGCCGGTAAGCATGCCCCGACCGCTATCAGGAGGTGGGCAAATCGGCATGCCCGGACCGCCTCGTAAGGTGACCGGCATGCAGAGAGCTCGAATCCTCCACATCGTCCGGCAGGTCGGATCCCTGATCGTCACGGCGGTCACGGCCACGTCGACCCTCAACGCCTACCGCCCGCTGGCGCGCAGCGGATACGTGTCGATCTTCTCGTGGATGTTCGGTCTGGTCGTCACCGAACTGCCGCTGCAGACCCTGGCGAGCCAGCTCGGCGGGCTGGCGCTCACGGCCCGCCGCCTGACCCGGCCCGTTCGCACCCTCGCATGGCTGGTGGCGGGCGTCTCGGCGCTGGGCTTGCTGAACTTCAACCGCGCCGGCCACAAGGCCAACGTGCCGCTCACCAAAGCCCTCGACGACGGCCTGGGACCGGATCGGCGCACCGATTCCGCGGGGCTGTGGCGCCGTCCGACCGGCGCCGGCACCGCCAAGGCGCCGGGCCTGCTGCGGATGATGCGGGTCTACCGCGACTACGCTCACGACGCCAACATCAGCTACGGCGAATTCGGCGGCGCCAACCAGCTGGACATCTGGCGGCGTCCCGACCTCGACCCGACCGGCGAGGCGCCGGTGCTCTTCCAGATCCCCGGCGGCGCGTGGACGACGGGAAACAAACGCGGCCAGGCACATCCGTTGATGAGCCACCTCGCCGAGCTCGGCTGGATCTGCGTCGCGGTCAACTACCGGCACAGCCCGCGCAACACCTGGCCCGCCCACATCGTCGACGTCAAGCGCGCCCTCGCCTGGGTCAAGCAACACATCGCCGAATACGGCGGCGACCCCGACTTCATCGCCATTACCGGCGGGTCGGCCGGCGGCCACCTGTCGTCGCTGGCGGCGCTGACACCCAACGACCCGCAATTCCAGCCCGGTTTCGAAGACGCCGACACCCGGGTGCAGGTGGCGGTGCCGTTCTACGGCGTCTACGACTTCACCCGCTTCAATGACGCGATGCATCCGATGATGCCTGGCCTGCTGGTGAAATCGGTGATGAAGCAACGGCCGTCGACGAACCTGGAGGTGTACGTCACCGCGTCACCGGTCAACCACGTCTCCGCCGATGCTCCCCCGTTCTTCGTGCTGCACGGCCGCAACGACTCGCTGGTTCCCGTCGAGCAAGCGCGTGCATTCATCGGTGCGCTGCGGGAAGTCAGCAAGGAGCCCGTCGCCTACGCCGAATTGCCGTTCACCCAGCACGCTTTCGACATCTTCGGATCGGCGCGCGCGGCGCACGCCGCGATCGCCGTCGAGCAATTCCTGGCCCAGGTCTACGCGGACGCCAAGCTATGACTTGGGACGCACGCCGGCGGCGCGATAAACGAAATCCGGAGTTACGCGGAACCGCAGCGATGTGGTGGGCAGCTGCTGCAGCGCGTCGTCCGGGATCGCCTTCTTGTAGTTCAGCTTCATCGATCCGCTGAAGGCGGGGTCCACCCCGTGCAGGTCGATCTCGATCTGCAGGCCCTTGTTGCTGATGGTCGCGCGCGCCGGCCCCTTGTTGGTGTCCCAGGGGCAGTCGATGGACCGCAGCTTGGCGTCGCCCAGGGCGGGGAAGGTAGCGACGACCCGTACCTTGCTGAAGCCGAATCCGCCGGTGTTGCGGGAAATGCCCGTGGCCGAGCGGACCCCCGGGACATGCCCGCTGAAGCGTCGGCTCACCCCGACCTTGCCGGCGGTGAAGATGACACCCTCGGCATCGAGTTCGTCACGCAGGTCGGCGGGCAGCTTACCGATCTCGGACCAGTTGCGGAGAAAGCCGAACACGCCAAAGACCGTAACGGAGTCGTCGCGGCCGCGCACCACCGAGGTTTACTGAACCGTCACGGTCGCGGTGTACGTGCACGTCGGTTTCGGGTCCTTGCCGACGATGCTGGCATAGGACGTCGTGATCGTCGTCGTCCCCGGTATCAACGCGCTGAACGTCCACACTTCGGTGCCGGGCGCCCCCAGCGCATCGGAGGTCGGCTGCAGGAATTCGTGGCTGTCCTGCTTGAGAACCGACGGATCGCCGATCAGGGTCTGCGGCTTCCACCGGTAGGGCGTCGAGTAGTTCGAGCCCAACTTCACATGCAGCGTGTTGCCGACCGCCAGGGTGATGTTTTGCGCGATGACGCTCTGCCGGAGCGCGTCGTCCATGGGGACCTGGAGGATTTTCGTTGACGGCGGGTTGCGGGACGCGAAGTGGCAGCCCGCCACCATCGACGATGCCAGCACGACGACTGCCACCAGCAGCCTCACCTTCACACGACTCCCCCTTCACTCCCGCTTCAAATCCGCACCGAACCCAATATTGCAGGCCAGCCTCCGCACGCGCGCCCGTATTTCGGCTCCGCGTTTGCTGATATCGCCTGCACCATCGCTTTTGCGAGTCGCATGCTACCCGTCGGCTGGTGCCAAAGTGACGCGTGTGGCTAGGGCGCACGCTGTCGCGGGCGAAACCCCGAGACGCACGCAATGAGCGGGTCCGGCAGGATTGGGCTGGTGTTCGGCCTCGTTCTCATCGTCGCGCTCGTTTCCACCGTCATCGTCGGGACCGTCATCGGCCGGCGCTACCGCGTCGGGCCGCCGGTCTTGCTCATCCTCCTCGGCGCGTCACTGGGTTTGATCCCGCAGTTCGGCCATGTCCACATCGACGGCGAGCTCGTGCTGCTGTTGTTCCTGCCAGCGATCCTGTACTGGGAGGGCCTGAACACCAGCTTTCGCGAGATCCGCGCGAACCTCCGCATCATCATCTTGCTCAGCGTCGCCCTGGTGATCGCCACCGCGGTAGCGGTGTCGTGGACGGCACGAGCGTTGGGCATGGAATCGCACGCGGCAGCGGTCCTGGGCGCCGTGCTCTCCCCCACCGACGCCGCCGCCATCGCCGGCCTCGCGAAACGGTTGCCGCGCCGGGCGGTGACCGTGCTGCGCGCCGAGAGCCTCATCAACGACGGCACCGCCCTCGTCTTGTTCGCCGTCACCGTCCACGTCGCGATCGGCGGGGCCGCGATCAGCCGGGCCGACCTGGTTGGCCGGTTTGTGGCCTCCTACCTCGGCGGAATCGCCGCCGGGCTGCTGGTCGGCGGGGCGGTGACACTGCTGCGCAAACGAATCGATGCGCCCCAAGAGGAAGGAGCGTTGAGCCTGCTGACGCCGTTTGCCGCATTCCTGCTGGCCCAGACGTTCGACTGCAGCGGTGTGGTCGCCGTCCTGGTGGCGGCCCTGGTCCTCGCCTACGCCGGACCCCTGGTGATCCGCGCCCGTTCCCGCCTGCAGTCCTACGCCTTCTGGGACATCGCGACGTTCCTGATCAACGGCTCGTTGTGGGTGTTCATCGGAGTCCAGATCCCGAATGCGCTGCACGGCATATCGGACGCCGACGGCGGATTGCGCCATGCCGCGTTCATCGCCCTGGCCATCACCGGCGTCGTGATCGTGTCCCGGATCTTCTGGGGTGAAGGCGCCACCATGTTGCTGCGCCTCCTGGACCGCCGCGAGACGCAGCGCGCCCGTCGGGTTCCCTGGCGAATGCGGTTCGTCACCGCGTGGGCGGGATTCCGGGGCGCCGTCTCGCTCGCCGCGGCGCTGGCCGTCCCGGCAACCACGCTGAGCGGCGCGCCCTTCCCCGACCGTAGCCTGCTCATCTTCATCGTGGTCGTCGTCATTCTCGTGACCGTGCTGGTCCAAGGGACCACGCTGCCCGCCGTCGTTCGCTGGGCGCGGATGCCCGACGACGTCGCCTACGACGAGGAAGTGCGGTTGGCCCGTACCCGCGGTGTCCAAGCCGCCCTCAACGCATTGCCGGAGGTCGCCGACGAAATCGGTATCGGCGATGAGCTGCGGCGGCGTCTACAGAAGGAATACGAGGAGAAGGCGGCGCTGTTCCTGGCCACCGAAGACGGTTCCGCCGAAGATAAATTGCTCAGGGGCAAGGAGAAGGTCCGGCGGGTGCGCCTTGGCGTGCTGGAACGCAAACGCCGCGAAATCACCGAGCTGCGAAACCAAAACCTCATCGACGACATCGTGCTGCGCGAGTTGCAGAACGAGATGGACCTCGAGGAGGTTCAGCTCCTCGGCCCCGCCGACGGCGAGTAAGCATTCATCGAGTGTTCAAGCCCGTGTCGATCCGACATCGTTAGCTGCACACGCGCGCCGCGTGTCCTGACGGTATGCGTGTCGTGCAGGTCGCCAACTTCCACGGCCCACGCTCCGGCGGCCTTCGCACGGCGGTGGACCGGCTCGGCGCGGAATACTGCGCCCACGGACACGCGGCAATTTACGGCCCCCAGATCAGGAGGTCCTCCATCCCGTTGTTCATTGTGATGGTGGTCGGCGCTGGACCCGTGACGTCAAAATGAATTTTGCCGGTCGATTGCGCACCTTCGGGGATCGTGGCTCCGCTGATGTTGGTGGGGCTATCGACGTACCACAGAACCCGGTAGGCGGCTTGGTTGGGAGCTACGGCGTTGAACTGCGAAATGCCGGGGGTGACGCCGCCCCGGACCGCCCTGACGGTGGCGGTGGCTTCCCAGAGCTTGCCGGCCGGGGTGTAACCCGGCGTTGCGTCCGTGCTGGGTTTGAGGTCGGCTACCGTCCAGGCGAGGGCGACCTGGCCGACGCTGTCGGTCATCGTCAGCTCGCTGCCGAGTTGGCCGACGATGGGATAAGCCGCTGAGGCAACTGGCGCACCGGTGACACCGATCGTTGCCATTACGACGGCCGCTACCGTCATGATCATTGTGGTGATTTTCATTGGGGTTCTCCCTTCCCGTTTGGGCGGCAAACCTCGTTGCCGCCGATCGAGAGCGTTAATTGTGTCGGCCGCAGCTTCTTTCCGCTAGGGCCATTCGGCCCCAACATCCCCAACGGACATTGCTCAGGGTAAGCCCCTTCCCGCTGGCGGATCGGAAAGGCCTGGGGCACAGAACCGTACGTTTGGCTGGTGTCCCGTCCGCGCAGTGCCATCAGTAGTTTCGGGGCAGCGCTGCCACCATCGCCTCGACCTGCGCGCGCGACAGTGTGGTGATGTTGCCGTCGGGTAGCCCCAGGATGCGGTCGATGGCGATCCCATGAAGCCTGAATCTTGTTGCCAGAGAGTTGATTGCCCGCTCCCGGGTGGACTCGTCGGGCGCCTGTAACACCTCGACGATGTTGGAGTTCGTCCGTGCGGCAAGGCCATAGATCATGTCGGCGACACCTTCGGGATCGAACGTGTCGAAGACGCCGGCCGCGACCCCATCCACTATCAGCCGCGTCAGCAGCGGCCGAAACAGCGCTTCCTCGACGGCGAGAATGCGCGCATATAGATACCCGTTGTCTGGACGCAACAACGACGCCATCGCCGCCAGCTGCTCGGGTGCGCCCATCTTCATGTTGACGTCGAAGCCGGCCTGTAACGCCGCGTTGAGGAGGGCCAGCGCATCGCCACCACACGCGGCGACGGCCTCGTCGACACCGACGAAAGCTTCGCGCGCGCTGCGCTCGGCCAGGGCGGCTATGAGCGCGTCTTTCGACGGGAACCAGTGGTAGAAGGCACCTTTGGAGACCCCGGCGTCGGCGATCAGATCATTGAGGCTCACGTTGTCATAACCGCGGCGCAGAAACAATGCCACCGCCCGGTCGAGCAACTCCGCTCTACGGGTGTCGGGATGCTTAACTACCCGCGGCACGCGGGCGATCCTGCGTGACGCCGGGTTCCGGCTTCCAGCCGACGTAGGTCAGGTACAGCCCGGCCGAGGCGAGGCAGGCGAAAACCACCCATATCGCCGCGGAGGCACCCGAGCTGTAGACAGCATTGCCGGCGGCGTCGTAGGCCTGGGGAACGGTTAGCAGCAGCAGCCCGCGTATCGCGAGGAACCAGCCCACGGCCGAGACGATGATCGCCGGGGGCTTACGCCAGTACTGGTGGAACGCGATGATGACCAGGCCACCCATCAAGAGGATGGCGCCGTACAGCCACGGCCACATGGGGTTGGCCTTGAACTCGGTGAACAGCGTCTGCATGTACGAGCCGCGCACCGCAACCGTGGTCGGCACGATCGTGAAGAACGGGCCCAAGACCCGCGCGAACATGCGGGTGCGGATCTGGGATTGCTCGGGTGTGGTCATCGGTCTACCTCCGTGGGTCATCCACGAAGCGTAAACCGACCACTGGTCGGTTTAGCAGACCGCCGGTCTAAATCGGCTTACGCAATCGACTGACCTGCCGTTACCCGTTAGCGCCCGGCTTGTTGGCCGGATGCTTGTCCGGGCAGTAATCCGCGGTGGCCGCGCCGATGAACGTCTCGGCCTGCGCCTGGGTCAGCTTCTCAGATCCCGTCAGCTGGTCCACCTCGTCCTTCTGGCTGTAGCCAGCTTCGAGGTCTTGGCACATCGTGCGCGCCATGTTCACGGCCTGGGACGCACTACCAACGTGGATACCGTGCGACTCCAGGTACTGGACGAAGTCGGTGTCCGTGGTGTCGGCGCGGGCGGCGCCCGAGGGCACCAGCATGGCGGACAGCAGCACGCCGAACGCCCACGCAGCAATTTTCTTGTTCATTTCGCTCATCACTTTCGAAGCTTCAAGCTCGGATCAGCACGAGGTCGCAGGCATCACGCCAGTTGTATTCAATACTTCCGTGAAAACGGGCCAATGGTCAATAGACCGCCCGCGGGATGGGGCCGAAACTTTAAAGATCAACCCGCCGTTAACTTTTAATTCCGGTGAAGTTTAATTCCAAACGGGGCAGTTCAGTGACCGCAACCAGCGAGGAGACGCAGGTGGAAGCTCGCGACCGGGTGCTGATCACGGCCACCGAGCTGGCCGCCCTTGTCGACTCGGGCGGTCCGGTGACCATCCTCGACGTGCGCTGGCGCCTCGACGAGCCGGACGGCCGCGCGGCCTACCTGGAAGGCCACCTGCCGGGCGCGATGTATGTGTCCCTCGAAGACGAACTCAGCGATCACACCGTCGCCGGCCGGGGCCGTCACCCGCTGCCCTCGGGACGCAACCTCCAGGCGGCAGCCCGCAGGTGGGGCATTCAGCAGGATGCGTCGGTGGTGGTGTACGACGACTGGTGTCGGGCAGGTTCCGCGCGCGGGTGGTGGGTGCTGAGCGCCGCCGGGCTTGAGACGGTACGCATCCTGGACGGCGGCTTGTCCGCGTGGCGGGCGGCCGGTCACGACCTCGAGACCGGCCCGGTCAATCCGCGGCCCGGCAACGTGACTGTGGCACATGCCGATCTGTACGCCGGACATCGACCGACGTTGACAGCCAAGCAATCCGGCGGGGGCAATCTGACGCTGATCGATGCGCGCGCGCCGGAACGCTTCCGCGGCGACGTTGAACCCCTCGACCCGGTTGCCGGTCACATCCCTGGCGCCAAGAACGTTCCCAGCGGCGCGGTGCTGGCGGACGACGGCACGTTCATCGGCGATCATGCGCTCGCCCAACTCTTGGCCGACCACGGCATCGACGGTGCCGCCGATTTGGGCGTCTACTGCGGCTCGGGCGTCACCGCGGCCGTCACGATCGCGGCGATCGCGGCGACGGGCCGAGACGCGGCGCTGTACCCGGGGTCTTGGTCGGAGTGGTGTTCGGACCCGAACCGCCCCGTCGGCCAGGGACCGGAATAGTCTCACGCGCCAGCCCAGTTCTGCAAGAAAGCCGCGGTTACCCGGGCGGCATTGCCCGCCGCGAACTGCTTGTAGAAGAAGAATTGGAACGGGAAGCCGGGCAGCCGCAACGGGTCACCGGCCCCGTCCGAGACGCCACGGACGCCCAGAAACGGCACCCCATGCGCGTCGGCGACCGCCTGCACCGCCGCCGTCTCCTGGTCCGTGGCGTCAAAGGCCGGGTTGGACGTCAACGAGATGTTCACGTTGCTGATCAGCGCGTTCCTAAGCCACGGGCCCGCGGCCTGAAAGAAGTTGCCGGTGTGGCGAAGTGAACGATCTGGCGCACTGCGGGGTTGACAGCCGAAAACCGCGCCGCCGTTGGGGATGCACGGGAATGCCTGCCCGTTGTTGTTGTCCGAACTGGATCCGTCGCCGCCGACCAACACGTGCGGCGTGCGATTCAGATCGGCGAGCTTGACATTGCCGAGGTAATTGACGCCATCCAGGGCAACGGTGAGCGTCTGGGCCGCGGCCAACATTCCCGGATCGACGGAGTGAAACGTGGCGCCGTTGTCGAGCGTCCATCGGGCCGGTACCACCACGTCCCCGATGCTCGGGCGCCCGCCACCGCCGGCAACACCCGAAAAAACCACTGCGCCAATGGAAACAGACGACTCGCCCGTGAAGTGCGCGAACGCGGTCTGCGCGGTGTCGGTCGCATTGACCAGGCCGATGCCGGTCATCGCCACGATCACCTTCTTGCCACCGATCGAGCCGAGGTAAAAGTGGCGCCGGTTAGCGACTACCACCGAAGATCGGTCCAGCACGGTGTGGGACAGAATCGCGTCGGCTTCGGCCGGAAAGGCCGACAGGACCAGCGTGCGTGGTTCGCAGGCACCCATCGTCACGTTTGGCACGTCCTCGTGCATTGTCGAAGTGGCTAATGCGTAGCGTTGATTTTCGCGCACCCGGACCGCTGGGATATTCGTAATCGTTCTTTTTGCTGAGCGATTTCTCGGCGTTATTCAACCGGAGCCGGTTGCCATTGGTTAATCTCAGCGGCGTTGCAGCCAGGCGCAAAGGAGTCCGGCCCGTGCTCGAAGTGATCGACAAGGGGCCCCGCGGTGAGCCTGACAAAGCGCCGCTGCTCTTTGTCCATGGCGCCTGGCACGGCGCGTGGTGCTGGGACGAGCATTTCCTGGACTTCTTCGCGGCGCGGGGGTATCGGTCGCTGGCCGTGAGCCTTCGTGGCCATGGGAACAGTCCCGCACCGAGACCCATGCAATTTTGTTCGATGGTTGACCTCGTGGACGACGTCGCCTCGGTCGCCGCCAGCCTGCCGCGTCGACCCGTCGTGATCGGCCACTCGATGGGCGGCTTCGTGGTGCAGAAGTACCTGGAATCCCACGAGGCCCCCGGTGCCGTGCTGCTCGCTTCCGTACCTCCGAGCGGGGCCGCACGATTCTTGCTGCGCAGGTTCACGATGCACCCTCTGCTGACCGCTGCAAACCTGGCAATGACCAAGTCGCTGCGCAGTATCGGCGCAACACCCGGATTGACCCGCGAAGCGTTCTTTTCGCGGTGGGCCGCCGACGCCGACGTCGCGCGCTGCACCGCCCAGCTCAACGAAGAGTACTTAGGAAAACATGTGCTTGACATGTTGGTGCTCAACCTGCCACGACCTCACCTCGTCAGCACGCCGCTCTTGGTGCTCGGCGCCGAATATGACGCGTGTTTCACCCAGCACGAAGTCCATGCGACGGCGGCCGCTTATCACACGGAAGCGGAAATTTTTCCCGACATGGGCCACGACATGATGCTTGAGCCCGAGTGGTCGGCCGTGGCCGAACGAATCCACGCCTGGCTGGAATCCGGCTGCGCCCAGGCTTAACCCGTGCTGCACGGCAGCCGTTTGATGCCGTGGAAGAACGAGGAGCGCAGCCGGTCGGGCGGCCCGGTGACCGTTAGGCCCGGTACGTTCGCGGATAGCTCTTCGAGCATCACGCGCAGTTCGAGGCGCGCCAGCTGCGCCCCAAGGCAGAAGTGCACTCCCCCGCCCCCGAAGGCCGCGTGACCGGCGTCGGGGCGCGTGACGTCGAACTCATCGGCTCGATCGAACACCTCTTCGTCCCGGTTGGCGGACAGGTAGTGCATGACCACCCAGTCGCCGGCGGGGATCTTTCGGCCGCGGATCTCGACGGGGCGGGTGACCGTGCGGCGGAAGTGCGTCACCGGGGTCGCCCAGCGCAGCAGTTCCTCCACCGCGGGTTTGACAGCGTCGCGGTCGCGGGCCAGCAAGGCCCGCTGCCCGGGGTGTTCGGACAGCGCCAGGATGCCGTGGCTGAGCGTATTGCGGGTCGTCTCGTTGCCGGCGATCGCCAACAGCAAGAAGAACTCGTTGAGCTGGTCGCGGTTGAGCTTCTCGCCGTCAACCTCGGCGGCCAGCAACGCCGACAGGATGTCGTCGGTGAGGCCGTGCTTGCGCCGGCGCTCCACCAGTTCGTTGCAATAGGCGAACATCTCGGCCGCGGCCTGACCGAGGGCCTTTGGCGTGGGCGCGTAGTCGGGGTCTTCGATGCCGAGGCTCCCGATGGCGTTGCTCCATCGGAACACGTCCATGCGGTCCTCGGCCGGCACCCCGAGCACGTCGGCGATCACCTGCAGCGACATCTCGGCGGAAATGTCTGTGACAGCTTCGAATTCGCCCTTGGCCGTTATCGTGGCGACGATGTCGCGGGCCACTTTGCGCATCCGCGGCTCGAGGCGCTGCACGTTGCGGACCGTGAAGCCCTGGTTGATCAGCTTGCGATAGTGCACGTGACGCGGCGGATCGATGCCGGGCAGCATCGCCGAATTGGGCCCCGCCTCGGCCTCGACCAGGGTGTTGCCCTTGCTGCTGGTGAAGGTGTCGGTGTCGCGACTCACCATGCGGACGTCGGCGTGCTTGGTCAACAGCCAGGCTCTGGGGAGTCCGGGCAGTTGCACCGGGTGCACGGGCGAAGTGGCCCGCAGCCGTGCCAACGCGTCGAACGGGGCGCCGGTGACGAAGGTGTCGGGGTTCAGCACGGCGGCGGCGTCGCGGTCGGCCGCAGTGTCCTGGTTTTCGACGACCAGGGAGCCCAGCAGATTTGGCTTCGGAATGTTCATCGGTCCTCCACTAGCGCCTTGATCCCCGCGATGATCACCTGCAGTCCCGCCCGGAACCGGTTCGCCGCCTGCCGTTTCCCACGGGCAGCGCCGGTCAGCCGGCGTGATTCCTCGAGGCTTACCGAGCCCAGCAGATAGGTGTACAAGACCGCGTGGGCGGCGACCACCTCGCCCCTCGCCAGCCCCGTTTCGGCGAGCAGGGAGCGGCTGAGCGCGTCTAGCCGACGCGCGGGTTCGCTCGCGCCGCTGGTCTGCAGGACGCCCGCCACACCCGGCACGCTGAGGATGGCTTCCCTCGCGGCGCAGTAGAGTTCCATCAGCCGCCGGTCCCAGCGGCCGGCCTCCGGGACGGGGATGTCGTCCAGCACCGACTCGCCGAGCAGGTCGAGAGCGGCCCGCTTGCCGGGGACGTGGTAGTACACCGAGGGCATGGCGGCGCCCAGTTCCGCGGCCAGCTCGCGCATCGTCACGCGTTGCACACCGACGCGGCGCGCCAGCTCGCGTAGGGCGGCCACCACCTGGGCGCGGTCGAGTTCCCCATAGGCGCGCCGGACCCCTGTCGGCGCGGCGACGCGCTTACTCGCTGTGGCCACGAGGCACTCCTCGGCATAGGATTCGAGCGTTGTTCGAATCTACTCCGCGGTGGTCCGGCAGGAAACCCGGGGGCCTCCCGGTAACATTGCCGCAATGACGGGCCGGCTGGACGGCAAGGTCGCCATCATCAGCGGCGCAAGCACCGGCCTGGGACCCGTATTGGGCGCGGTGTTCGTCCGCGAAGGCGGCAAGGTGCTGCTGGCCGCGCGGCGGGAAGAACTGGTCCGCGATGCCGCCGATGCGGCAGGTCCGGGCGCGATAGCGATTCGCGCCGATGTGACGGACGAGAACGACGTCGCCGCCATGGTGGGACGCGCGGTCGAAGAGTTCGGCCACGTCGACATCTTGTGCAACAACGCCGCGGCGCCCGGTCAGGACCGGTGGATCTGGGAGCAGACCCTGGACAACTGGAACGCCACCTTCGCCATCGACGTCACCGCGGCGATGCTCTGCACCCGCGAAGTGCTCAACCAGTCGATGCTGCAGCGCCGCCGGGGCGTCATCCTGAACTTCTCGTCGACGGCCAGTTACGCCGGCATGGTCCGCAAGACCCACTACGTCGCCGCCAAGGCATCCCTGCGGGCGTTCACCAAGGCCGTCGCGCTGGAAGTGGGTCCGCACGGCATCCGCTGCAACTGCATCGTGCCCGGCGCCATCGACACCGACCTGTGGCGACAATGGGTGCGGCGCACCGCCGACGAGCAGGGCGTCGACTTCACCGCCCTGCGCGCGAAGCTCGTCAAAGGCGTTGCCCTACAGGAGATTTCCTCGCCGGAGGATGTCGCCAACCTGGCGCTGTTCCTGGCCGGCGACGAAAGCCGCACCATCACAGGGCAATCGATCCCCGTCGACGCCGGAGGATACATGCAGGGATGAGCACCGGCCGCGCGAAACTGTCGGTGGCCACACCCGTGGTGACCATGTTCCCAGGTAGCAGTGGCGACTGGGAAAAGGACGCGTCCGTCGAGGACCTGGCGCAGATCGCCGAGGCCGCAGACCGGCTCGGCTATTACCACCTCACCTGCAGCGAGCACATCGCCCTGCCCGCGGGCGAGCGGGGCCGCCGTGGGACCCGCTACTGGGATCCCCTGGCCACGTTCGGCTACCTGGCCGCCCGGACGCAGCGGATACGGCTGGCCACCAACGTGCTGGTGCTCGCCTATCACCATCCACTCGAGATCGCCAAGCGCTACGGCACGCTCGACAAGGTCAGCAACGGCAGGCTCATCCTCGGGGTGGGCGTCGGCAGCCTCCAGGAAGAGTTCGACCTCATCGGCGCGCCGTTCGAGGACCGCGGGCCGCGCGGCGACGACGCGCTGCGGGCGCTGCGCGCGTCGCTGTCCGTCCCCGAACCCGCCTACCACGGCGAGTTCTACTCGTTTGGCGGCGTGGTCGTGGATCCGTGCGCGGTCCAGCCTCACGTCCCCATCTGGATCGGCGGGCGCACGCCGCGATCGCTGCGCCGGGCCGCGACCCTGGCCGACGGCTGGGCGCCCTTCGGCGTCGGCCTGCCGCAGGTCCGAGACTGGTTGAGCCGCTTCGACCTTCAGCCGGGGTTCGAGGTCGTTCTGCCGCCGCCGGCGCCGCTAGACGCGATCAACGAGCCGGAGCGCACCCGCGACCTCCTCGGCGAGACCGCCGCGCACGGGGCGACCATCATCAGCGCCGTGTTCACCCACGCGTCGTTGCAGCATTACCTGGAGAATCTGCAGGCGCTCGCCGAGCTGGGTGCGTCGTAATGCGGGTCAAGGCAGGCTTTTTCAGCCTCACCGCCGCGGCACCGCCCGACCCACCCGGCTCGGACGGCAGCTACCTCCGTTGGCACCTGCTGGATCACATGCCGGAGCAATACCAGCTGCCCGGAATCGTGTACGGCTTGCGCTGGATCGCCGACGGCGACTATGTCGACCATCGCCTGGCGGCCGAGGGACCGCTGGGGCAGGTCGGCAACGCGGTGCACTACCTGGTCGGCGACCCCGCCGAAGAGACCTTCGACGACTTCGTCACCCTCGGCCGGGCCCTGCGGGAGAACGGCCGCTTTCCCGTCACGCGGCCATCGCTGCAAGTCGCCGGCCTGCGCCTGTTGCAGTGGCACGCCTCCCCGCGCGCGCTCGTGTCCGCCGAGGTGGTGCCGTTTCGACCGCACCGCGGGGTTTTGCTGATCGTCGAAGAAGCCAGCGGGGATACGGTCGGCCGCCCGGACGAGTGGCTGCAATGGCTGCACGCCGAGCACTACCCCGCGCTGCTCGCAACGCCCGGCACCGCGGGCGCCTGGACCTTCGGTTCGAGCACCGGGTGGAGCCACCTGCCCCAGGGTTGGCGCGCGGACCACCAGTACATCACGGTCGTCTACCTCGATGACGATCCGCTCACTGCCACCGACGCCCTGGCTCCGCTCGTCGAAGAGCGGTGGCGCTTCGGCGCTGTGCGTCCCGTCTTCGCCGGGCCGTTGCGGAGCATGATCAGCTGGGAAGCGTGGCCTTGACGTTTTGGCGCGGCAGTTTGACTCGCCGCCAGAGAAATGAGACCTTCCCGAAACGAACGCGACCTATAATCGTCGACGTTTTAGCGCTGGGGGTGGGATGACGAATTCGGGCGGTCGCCGATCGCGGATGGTTTTCGCGGCCATCGGCATCGGAGTGGTCGTGTTGGGTGCCTGTTCTGGCAAGAACGGGCAGCCCGCAGCTGCCCCGAGTTCGAGTCCGGTGTCCGTGAGCACCACCGTCATGATCAACGGGAACAAGCACACGATGATCGGCGGAGTCGAATGCACCAGCTCGGCGGCGCAGCCCAATGCGACGCCACCGGAGTCGGGGGACCTGACCACCCGCATCAGCGTCCACGACGATTCGGCGTCGGTGACCCTGGCGCTGTCCGACGAAACGCCGCCCAGCGTCGACGGCTTCGGGGTTTCGCTCAAGGTGGGGTCCGCTGAGTACCAGCTGCCCTATCAAGCGCCCCAGTCGGCCACCCAGGTTCAGGCGGTGAAGAACGGCAAGAGTTACACGGTGACCGGGACGGGGCAGGGAGTGTCACCCAAACAGGGAGATGTCCACCAGGTGACGTTCGGAATCCACGTGACCTGCCCCTGAGTCCCCATGTGCACCAAGCTTTTCGGTGGTCCCATCCGTGACTGTAGTCACCACGCGGCGGGATCTGGCTTTTTGCCCGCCTCGCAGCGACACCCTCCGGAGGCGGTTCGGTTGAGGCCGCTGCGCTGTCGCGGTGAGGCGAGCAAAAATGGTCACCCCAAGGACCTTGTGACCGCTGGAACTCCCGGGGGGCTGCGCCGTGGTCGCGTTCGCGGCGTCATTGTCCAACCACCGTCCCCTCTGGGATGCTGGCGGCTTGGACATCTTCGCGGAGTGGCAAAACGGCGGCGCGGAACTTCGCTGGCGGTCGACGACCGCCGCCAACGAGGGACGGGACGTGGCGGTCTTCAGCCGCCGCCTGGGCACACCCGGGGCGCCCCCATTGGTGCTGGTGCACGGCTTCCCGACGTCGAGCATCGACTATTTCGCGTTGGCAAAGGAACTGAGGTCCGAGTTCGACATCCACGTCCTGGACTTTCCGGGTTACGGGTTGTCCGACAAACCACCCGAGCCCTATGTGTATTCCCTTTACGACGACGCTCGCCTGCTCGTCTACGCCATCACCCAGGTGTGGAAGCTGACCGGATACCGGATTCTGACCCATGACCGTGGCAGCAGTGTCGGGATGATCGCCGTGGGCATGTTGGCGGCCCTGGAACCGCCCGCCGTACCCGCCGATCTCATCGTGACCAATGCCAACATCTTCCTTCCGCTCTCGAATCTCACCGCGTTCCAGACGGCGCTGCTCGACCCCGCGACAGCGCGGCCCACGGCCGCAGCGACCACACCGGAGATGCTAGCGGCCGGCATGGGCGCCAGCACCTTCATGCCGCGGCGGACACTCGAGGACCCCGAGATCGCGGCGCTCGCAAAGTGCTTTGCGCACAACGACGGAGTCCGCGTGCTGCCGGACACGATCCAGTACCTGCACGAGCGCTCCGCAGGCGAAACCGGTTGGCTCGAAGCGCTTTCCACCAGTCACGTCAACACCACGGTGGTGTGGGGCCTGCACGACAGCATCGCGCCGCTGCGTGTCCCCAACCACGTGTGGCAGACGTATCTGAAGAACAAGCCTGGAACCAACCGCTACTGGGTGGTGCCCGGCGCGGACCACTATTTGCAGTGCGACGCGCCCGGGCAGTTGGCCGAGATCGTGCGCCTGACGGCGCGCGGTGGGGACGTCGCGCTGCAGACGCTCGGCAACGCACCCGACGGCGCGGTCCTGGTGGACCAAAGCGGCTCGTAGAGCGCCCCGAGCGTGAAGCTGGTTTCACGTTCGGCGTCGAGCGTGAAGCTGGCTTCACGTTGGCGGAGGGCTGCTCGGCTGTTCAGTCCTGCCGGTGCAGGAAGCCGTGCAGGACCGCCTGCACGAGTTCGTCGACGATCACCCCCCTCGACGGCTGCTTGGCTCCGAAGTAGGCAGAACGCAACGCGGCCATGCCGGCGATCATCGCCACCGTCGAATGGGCCGGCAGATCCGGGTGATCCGACCGGATCCCCCGTAGGTGCATGCCCTCGGCGCTGATCCGGCCGAGCGCCGTGACCGCCCGGCGGATCTCGGCTATGCCGGCGTCGGCCTTTTCCTCGTCGCTGAGGGCGTCGGATGCCATCAGCGTCAGAAGCAGACCCTGGTGTTCGACGAAGACGTCGTAGAGCTGCCCGACGAAAAGCCGGGCCAGGTCCTGCTCGTCGGTCCTCTCGGGGACCACCGACTGCCAGGTTCGGCCGAAATCGTCGACGAAGTTGATGAAGGGTACGACGAGGGCCTCGCGGAACAGCGCCGCCTTCGAGCCGAAGTGGCGGAAGAGCAGGTGCTCGGTGACCCCGGCGGCCTGCGCGATTTCCCGCGTCGTGGTGCTGCGGTAGTCCTGGCGCGCAAAGCGAACTCGGGCGGCGTCGAGCAGAAGTCCGCGCGGGGCGCCGCGGGGGCGCCGCACCGCCGCCGGCTTCTCTGCTGTGCTCTGCTTCCTGACCATTTTAGGATAGTATCCACTATCTTACGTCGGGCCGTCTCGAAAGGGGTGCCGAAGTGGGCGCGGTGATCATGCTTGGCACGCTGTTCGCACTGATCGTGCTCATCTTCGGCCTGGTATTCAAATTCGATCCCGAGGCACGCCGCGCGCCGAGCCGGGAGCGCGACCGATGAGCCCCGGTTTGACGCCATTGTTGGAGGCATCCATTGGCTTTGCCTACGTCGGCGGTGTCGCGTTCGTCGCGATTGGGGTGTATCTGAGCTATCGGCAACGCCGCCTGCACCCCCTTCTGCTTCTGTGCATCTCGGCGATCTCGTTCTCCTGGATCGAGGCGCCCTACGACTGGGCGATGTACGCCCAATTTCCGCCCGCCATCCCCCGCATGCCGTCGTGGTGGCCACTGAACATGACCTGGGGAGGGCTGCCCTCGTCCGTGCCGATCGGCTACATCTCGTACTTCGTGCTTCCCGCCGTGACCGGCGCCGGGCTGGGGCGATGGTTGAGCGCAAAGTTCCACTGGCGCAGGCCGACCACCCTCCTGACCACCTGGCTGGTCGTCGGCTTCCTATGGGCACTGCTTTTCAACGCGATGCTGGGGGCCAGGCTCGGCGTGTTCCATTACGGCCGTGTCATTCCCGACCTTGCGATCTTCGAGGGCACAAAGCACCAGTACCCGCTCTACGACTCCCTTGCGATGGGCATACAAGTGATGGTCTTCACCTACCTCCTGGGCCGGACCGATTCCCAGGGCCGAAACGTCATCGAGATGTGGGCCGACAAGAGATCGAAGAGTCGGCTTCAATCGTCGGTGTTGTCCATCGTGGCCGTCGTGGTGATCGGAAACTTCCTCTATGGGGCGGTTTTCGCGCCGCATCTGGCGACGAAGCTGGGGGGTTGGGTGACTGCGGGTCCCACGGCTCCCCTGTTCCCGGGCGTACCGAACCAGCCCCGGTAGCGGCAGAGTCAGCCGGTGAAGACGGGCAATTTCGCCCATCCCCGCACACTGCTGGTGTGCGCCATGCTGGCGTTGGCGTAATCAACTTCCCAGTCGGGCCACCGCTTGATGACCTCCTCCAGCGCCACCCGCGCCTGCATGCGCGCCAAGGCCGAGCCCATGCAGAAGTGCAGCCCGTGGCCGAAACTGAGGTGAGTGTCACCGCGGTGGATGTCGAATTTCTCGCCGTCGGGATACCTGCGTTCGTCGCGATTGGCGGATCCGTTGAGCAGCAGCATGATCGAGCCTTCCGGCACCGTGGTGCCGCGGCACTCGACGTCGCGGGCGACGTAGCGCGCCTGCACCGGCGAGGGCGCCTCGTAGCGCAGGACCTCCTCGATGGCCATCGGGATCAGCGACGGGTCGGCCACAATCTGGCGACGCTGATCGGGATGCTCTGCCAGCAATTGGCCGATGAAACCGATCAGGCGGGTGGTCGTCTCATTCCCGGCACCGGCGATCATGCTGGTATACATCAGCACCTCGGTGCGCTCCAGCCGCCGTGTCGATCCGCCGTCTTCAACTTCGGCGTTGAGCAGCTGCGTCATCAGATCGTCGGAGGGATGGTCCACCCGCCAGTCGATGTAGTCGGAAAACACTTGATAGCTCCGCTCGAACAGGTCCTGCGCGACCGGCCGGAACGCGCCCTCTTTCAGGGTTATGTGGCGACCGCCGCGGTCGCGGATCGCTTCCTGGCTGTCTTCGGGAATGCCCAGCAGATAGCCGATCGTGCGCATCGGGACCATCGCGCCGAGATTCTCGATGAAGTCGAACCCGTCCGAACCCACCAGGGGGTCGAGCGCACGGACACAGAACGCCCGGGTCAGCGGCTCGATCGCCTCCATCCGCCGCGGCGTGAAAACCTTTGAAAGTAAACGGCGATGCACGTCGTGTAACGGCGGATCCTCGAAGAGGATAACCCCCGGCGGGACCTCGATACCGCTCATGATGATGTCCATGGTCGTTCCACGGCCCGAGTGGAAGTCATCGAAATTCATCAACCCGGGCGAGACATCTTCGTACCGACTCAGCGCGTAGAAGTTGTACTTCTCGTTGTGGTACAGGGGGGCCTCGTCACGCAGCCTTTTCCAGACGGGGTACGGATCGTCGTCGATGTCGAAATCGAACGGATCGTAGTAAACCTCGGCCGTATTCGCGCCCGTCATAGAGTCGCCTTTCTGTCCGACAACGCCCCGGGCAACACCACGTCACCCACCCGCTTGAGATAGGGCCACGCGATTTCCGGCGGCAAGCCACCGCACAACGGGGCCAGGTTGAGTATCTGGCCGGTGAGCACCCGCGAAATCGCCTCCGGGACTGAGATGATGACATGCGAGGCCCCGACTGCGCGCAGCTCGTCAACTGTTTGCACGTGCGAGAAACCCGCCGACGTCTGGTTACCCGGGTTCCACTCGGCATACGTGCGCGCGTCGTGCAGCAGATGGTCGCCGAGTTCGGACCAGGCCCGCTCCACGTCATCGGCGACGAAGACGACCGACGGGTCGTCACGCTGGGGCAGCAGTGTCGGCCCCGGCTCGTGACCGTGCTCGCGGCAGGCGGCTTCGTATGCCTCCTGCATGCCCGCCACGTTGCCGTTCGCCAACAGGCCCAAGCCGTACCGGCCCGCCCGTCGCGCCGCCGCCACACTTCCGCCGCCCCAGGCCAACCCCGGCCCGCCGGCGGTGTGCGGGCGGGGTGTCACCGCGATTCGTCGCCCGTCCTGAATGACGGTTTCACCGGCGAGCAGCCTGCGCAGCAGCGCGAGCTTCTCGTCGGCGAGCCGGCCACGATCCCGCATCGCCACGCCGAAGTGCTCGTACTCCTCAGGCCGGTACCCAAGCGCCAGGATGTACGATGCTCGCCCCCCGCTGAGGATGTCGAGGACCGCCATGTCCTCGGCAAGTCGCACGGGTTCGTAGAACGGAAGGATCAGGATCAGGCTGAGGGGCAGGCACTGGGTTCGTGCGGCGACAGCTGACGCCAACAAGAACGGGGACGGCAGGTAGCCGTCCTCGGAGGCGTGGTGCTCGCAAAAGACGGCGGCCAGGCCACCGCGATCTTCGGCCCAGGCGCACATCTCGGGAACCGCGGCGTATAGCGCGGCCGGGGCCGCCCCCCAGGCCGGGGCGCGCATGTCAAACCGCAGCGTGAACACACCCAGCTCCTAGAAAACCTAATATTTGTCCCGGATACGCTACGTCCCGCCCGAGTTGTACGTCAACGCTCATCGAAAGACGTGTCGCGGCAGTGTCGTCGGGATGTCGAGCGAGCTGAGCAGCCCGGGCGACGCATCGACGACATACGGAATCGCGTTGACCACCCGCATGGCCGTGGCCGCCATGGCGGCCCGCCCCGCACCGTGACCCTCCGCCTCGCCGAGCGTCAGCACGCAATGGATGTCCGGATCGCCCTCGATGTCGACCCGATAGGTCGCATCGCAGTCCGACGTTGGCCAGTCCGGCGCCACGTCGCGGGCCATCCGGATGACGTGCTCGATTACGATCGCCTCGATGCCGCTGACCACGCCCGCGGCCCGGGTGCGCACCGCGCCGCACGTGCCCGCCTCGATCGTGCCGAACGCCACCTCGACGTCGCGACTCGTCAGTTGGCGGTCGAGGGAACCGCGGACTTCTTCCACCTCGACCCCGAGTCCGGCGGCGATCAAATAAATCGGCGCCTTCCAGGCCATTTCGATGAAGCCGGCAGTCTTGAGCATGGGTTCGAAATCCAGTGGGCGGCCGAAGCCCATCCCGTCCATCATCACGTCGGCGACCGGGTAGTGGTCGTTGAGGGCGACCTCGCTGGCGGTGATGGTGCGGATGTTCTTCGACTGCGTCGTCATGAGCAGCGCAAGCTCATCGGAAGCGAAACCGGGGAAGATCCCCGACACGTAGAACGACGCGCCGCCCGCCTTGGCCGCCGCTTCGAGTTGGTTACGCCAATCCGGCGCGAAGTACGACGGCGGGTAGACCAGACTCGTCGACGAGGTCGACACGACGTTGATGCCCGCCTCCAGAAGTCGCAGGTAGTCGGGCACGGCGGCCCCGTCGCGTTCCGGACCGCTCGCCGCGTACACCACGCAGTCTGGCGCCAAGGCAATGAGCGCATCGGCATCGTTGGTGGCCACCACCCCCAGCGGCGCAACGCCGGCCAACTCGCCGGCGTCCTTGCCCACCTTCGCGGGTGAATGCACCCAAACGCCAACGAGTTCCAGATCCGGTCGACGGCTGACGGCATCGATGGCGATCGACCCGACTCCCCCGGTGGACCACACAACGGTACGGATCATGCGTGCTTCCCTCATTCCTGGTGGGCCCGCGCAGCGGCTGCCGCGGCACGTTCGAGGTATGGCCACGCGGCGTCGGGCCGAAGGCCGCCGCAGAGGGGATGCAGCGGCAGCGGTCGTCCGCCGCGCACGTACTCGGTCGCCTCGTCGGAGGTGAAGATGCGATACGGGCCACCTTCCGCGCGGAGCGCGTCCACCGTCTCGGCACGGGTGATGCTCGCCACCGAATCGTCGTCAGGCCGGTAGGCCGCGGCTGTCACCGCGTCGTGCAACAGGTGGGGCCCCAGCGCATTCCAGGCCTCGTCGACATCGTCGGCGACGAACACCGCTGTCGGACCGGCCAGAACGGGTGACTGAAAGATCCCGGGCTCACATCCGTGAGCGCGGCACTGGGCTTCGTAGTACTCCTTCAGGCCCGGCATGTCGGTCTGGGAGATGAATCCGAGCCCGAATGCGCCGGCGCGTCGGGCTGCGGCCCTGCTGCCGCCGGCCACGAGCATCATCGGCCCGCCATGGGAAGCGCATGGCGGCGTAACCCGGACCTGGCGGCCCCGATATTCGACCGGCTCGCCGCGCACCAGCCGAGGCAGCACGGACAGGATCTCGTCCGCCGCCCGCCCGCGGGTCGCCATGTCGACGCCGAAGTGGTCGTATTCCTCACGCCGATGCCCGACTCCGAACGCGTATGACACCCGCCCCCGGCTGACCAGGTCCAGCACGCCTATCTCTTCGGCCAGCCGGACGGGATCCCACAACGGAATCGGCACCGCGGCCAGCAGTATGGCCAAGCTGCGCGTCCTCGCCGCGATCGCCGCGGCCAGCGTCAGCGGCGCCGGCAGATGACCGTCGTCGGCGCCGTGGTGCTCGGAGAGGACCGCCAGGACGGCGCCGCGGGTTTCCGCCCACGCGCACATGTCGAGGGCCGCGGCGTACAGATCGGCGACCGGCCCGGCCCAGCTGGGAGCCCGCATGTCGAACCGGAGGGTGAACATCAGCGTCGATCCACCGATGCTGTCATGTTCAAGGACGATAACCTAATATTTGTTCGGATGGTGCCGTGACGTGCTCGAAATTGTCGTGCTACGGGGAGAACGGGACCTCTGGGGGATAACAGAATCCACCCGAACCGAGAGGGAACGAGATGGCAGACGGTGCCCACCGCGT
This sequence comes from Mycobacterium sp., assembly GCA_031292665.1. Classification (GTDB taxonomy): domain Bacteria; phylum Actinomycetota; class Actinomycetes; order Mycobacteriales; family Mycobacteriaceae; genus Mycobacterium. The sequence goes on from JARLGR010000002.1 coordinate 34,454, forward strand.
GGTGGTGTGGGCGACGGGCGGCATCGGATCGATCGCCATCCGCGCCATTGCGCGGCGCCCAAATCTGGATCTGGTCGGTGTGTGGGTGCACTCCGACGAGAAGGTCGGCAAAGACGCCGGCGAACTCGCCAACGGCGAGCCGATCGGCCTGGCCGCCACCAACGACGCGGACGCGCTAATCGACCTGAAACCCGACTGCGTGATCTACGCGGCCAGCGGCCCGGAACGCGATGCCTTGGCGATTCCGGATTACGTCAAGCTGCTCGCAGCCGGAATCAACGTCGTCACAACGAGCACCACGCGATTGGTCAATCCGCACGCCTACGAACCCGCGGATTGGCGCGACCAACTCGTCGCGGCTGCCAAGCAGGGTCAGGCGTCGCTGTATGCGTCGGGGATCGAGCCGGGCTTCGCCGCCGACTACCTGCCTCTGGTGCTGTCCACGCAGTCGTCGTTCATCGAGAAGATTCACTCGTTCGAGATCGGCCTGTACGACGACTACGGGGTTCCCGACATCATGAGCGACGCGTTGGGCTTCGGCCGACCGCTCGACTATCAGCCCTGGATCAGTTATCCCGGTGCGATCGCCGGCGAATGGCAGGGGCAGCTCCGGTTGATCGCCGACGCGCTCGGGGTCGAAGTCCAGGAAGTCCGCGAGCATTTCGACCGCGCCGTCACCAATCGGACGCTGCAGGTTGCGATGGGCACCGTCGAGGCCGGGACGTGCGGCGCGCTGCGCATGCGGGCGACCGGCGTGGTCGACGGCCGCGAAGCCATCGTCATCGAGCACGTCACCCGGCTCGCACACGACGTCGCGCCCGGCTGGCCGACCGGGATCGGCGATCTCTCCTACCGCGTCATGATCACGGGCGACCCCGACATCGACTGCACCCTGGCGGCGACGCTGAAGAATCCCCGCGAGGCCGGTGTCGCGGGCATGACCTCCGGAGCGGGCGCGATGGTCGCCACCGCGATGCGCGTCGTCAACGCCGTGCCGTATGTCGTTGCCGCAGAACCCGGACTGTTGAGTTCGGTGGACCTGCCTTTGACGATCCCCACGCACGCGTTGTCACCGGGTGAGTCGGGCGGGGCCGCCACGGCTTAATCTGCCGGAATGACGTTTAGCCCACTCGAGGAACTCGCGCCGGGCCCTTGATGCGCTGGGCTCCATTGATATACTCAGATCCAAAAATAGTCACATGTGACTGTTTTAGATTTACGGACGGGGCGGCTGCCTGTCAATGCTCAGTTCAGCCAATCAGCGAGCACCTCGTCGGTGTGCTGGCCGGGTACGCAAGGTGGGCTGTCCACCACTGCCGGAGTGCGTGAGAACCGGGGGGCCGGGGATGGCTGGGTTATGCCATTGCCGACGAAAAAGGTCTTGCGGGCTGCCAATTGCGGATGGCCCGGCGCATCGGACATGCCGAGTACGGGTGCCACGCAGGCGTCGCTGTCGCTGAATATCTTTGCCCATTCCTGCTGGGGGCGGGCGGCGAAGGCGGCGCCGATCATGGCTCGCAGCTGCGGCCACGCGTCGCGGTCGAATTGCGCATTGGGATCAGGCGTTAGTTCGAGCACTCGCAAGAACTCAGCATAGAACTGCGGTTCAAGCGCCCCGACGGCCATGAACTTTGCGTCCGAGGTCTGATAGACGCCGTAGAACGGCGAACCGCCATCACCGAGGTTGGTGCCGCGTTCATCGGACCAGACTCCCGCCGCATAACAGCTGTAGATCATGGTCATCAGATGGGTGGTGCCATCGACGATCGCCGCGTCGACCACCTGGCCGCGGCCGCTTCGTCGGGCCTCGTCCAGGGCAGCGAGCATGCCCACCAGCAGGTACATGCTTCCACCGGCGAAGTCGCCGACGAGGTTGAGCGGGATCTGTGGGGGGCCACCGGCTTGCCCGATCGCGTGCAGCGCTCCGGTGGGTGCGATGTAGGTGATGTCGTGTCCGGCGGTATGCGAGATCGGTCCGTCCTGGCCCCATCCGGTCATGCGTCCGTAGATCAATTGGGGTCGGCGCAGCAGGCATGGTTCGGGTCCGATCCCGAGACGTTCTGCCACCCCGGGACGGAATCCTTCGAACAGGATGTCGGCATGCTCTACCAGTGACAGCACCGTCTCAGCGCCGTCGGATTTCGCGAGATCGACGGCAATCGAGCGTTTTCCGCGGTTGAGCAGGTCGTCGGCCCACGGCACTAGTTGCATGCCCCCGCCACCCGGCCGATCGATACGCACCACATCGGCGCCCAGATCCGCGAGCAGCATTCCGCAGAAGGGGCCCGGTCCGATCCCGGCTATCTCGAGGACCTTCACACCGGACAAAGGACCAGTCGTCATGTCCGTCTCCACTCAGCGCTGCAATACTAGTCAATATTGACTAGTATTTGAAAGTAGCGCTAGTTTCTGTACTGTGTCAATTCGCAGCACAACTTTGAGGAGTTCAACTTGACTGCAAGGAGTTCGACCGCTCCCCCGCCCGTCCGGATCAGTCAGCGCGAGCGTCGTCAGGCCGCGGAACGAAAGCTGCTTGACGCCACAGTTTCGATCCTGATCGAGCGCGGCTACGCGGCGACCACCACGCTCGAGGTGCAAAAGCAAGCCGGAGTCTCTCGCGGGGTCCTGTTGCATTATTTCGGCTCCCGGGGCGAGCTCATCAGCGCGGCGGCACGCCGCTTGTATGCCACGAAGGTCGGCGAGGCGCGACTGCATGCCACCCAGGCGCTCAACGGAGACGACTGGGCTTCGCTGCTCTGGCAGGTCGTCTCGGGCCCCTTGGGTGGAGCCTCCCTCGAACTGCTCATTGCTGCCCGACACGATCCCGACATGCGCGACTACCTCGAACCCCTGGAACGCGAGTTCGCGCGCGCGAACCTCGACCTGTGCAAGGCGCTGCTCGGCGAGCAGCGCGCCGGCCACAAACGATTCCCCGAATTCTGCATGGTGGTGATCAATTCGATGCTGGGAGCTGCGGCCAGCAAACCGGGCTATGGCAGCACGGAGGAGAAGCGCCTGCTCGAAGCGTGGCGACGGATGCCCGATCTCTACTTCGCCCCGGAGACAAGCGACGGGTGACCGTGGTTTCGGCTACCGCCCCGCCGTAATCGCCGCCGGACATCGCGGGCCACGAACAGGCGCAGCAACGCGCCGACGGTACGGCCTCGCCGGCGCGAGTACGGGTACCACAGCAGTTGGTTCTCCATCCTCGGCACGCGTGGCGTGGTGATGGCCTGCTGACGGCAGTACTTCCGGATACCCTGGGGGCCGCCCAGCCGGTACCCGAGGCCGGAACTTTTCCAGCCGCCCTGTGGCAGGGGGAAGCAGAACAGGTTCGAGTAGGCGTCGTTGATGTTCACGGCGCCGACCTCGAGCCGGTGCGCGATGTCGCGTCCGCGACCGATGTCTTTGGTCCACACCGTGGCCGACAGCCCGTACTGGGAGTCGTTTGCCAACCGGATCGCCTCTTCTCCGTCGGCGACCTTCATCACCGGGATCGTCGGGCCGAAAGTCTCGTCGCGCATGCAGGCCATCGAATGATCGACGTCGAGAAGGATCGTCGGTTCGAAGAACCCGCCGTTGCCGGTCGTCTTTCCGCCGGTCGCGATCGTGGCCCCGTGGGCGACGGCATCCTGGACGTGGCTCCTCACGATCTCGACCTGCTGTTCGGTGACCAAAGCGGCGACATCCGCCGAGTACGAACCGTTGTCGACCCCCTGGCGGATGGACAGCACCCGCTCGGTGAGCAGTGCGACAAACCGGTCATAGGCCGGTGCCTCGACGTACACCCGCTCCACCGAGATGCAAGCCTGACCCGAGTTGAACAGCGCCCCCCACGCGATGCCGTTGGCGGCGCGCGAAAGATCGGCGTCGGCCAGGACGATGGCCGGATCCTTGCCGCCCAGTTCGACGCCGCAGGGAATCAATCGTTCGCCCGCCCGCGCGGCGATGGCCCGTCCGGTCCTGGTGGAGCCGGTGAACTGCACCATGTCCACGGAGTCCACCACCGCTGCGCCCGTTGCGCCCAGACCGGTGACACACCCGAACACCGGCGGTGCACCGATCTGTTCCCAGCCGCGGGCGAGTTCGCAGGCGGACAGCGGAGTGACCTCCGAGGGCTTGACGAGGACGGCTGCCCCGGCCAGCAGCGCCGCAACGGCGTCAACACCGGGGATGAGTAACGGGAAGTTCCACGGCGTGATCACTCCGACGACCGGGTACGGGCGGTACACCCTGGTGAGCTTCTTGGTGGCGGTGAGCGGACCGTGCGGTCTGAACTTCTTTTCGGCGAGGTACTTCCGGGCCCGGTCGGCGTAGTAGTTAATCGCGTCGCAAGTGACCATGACTTCGAACGCGGCCTCGACACGAGGCTTACCGGTCTCGGCAGCGAGGACATCGACGAGCCGGGATTCGTTGTCCAGCAACCAGTTCCGCAACTTTCTCAACCAGACGGCGCGGGCGTCGGGCCCCAGCGCCTCCCAGGACGGCTGATGGGTGCGCAGTTCGTCCACAACTGCGGCGACCGCCTCGGCGGATTGCACTGCAACGCTTCCCACGAGTTCACCCGTCGCGGGGTTGCGCACGTCGACTACCTCGGTACCCGGGGGCGACAGTTGATCGATACTCACGAGGTGCTCCTCGGTTGGTGGATGGTGTTGGCGAACTGCCCGATTTGCCGCAGCGCGGCGCGCGTCTCGGGAAGCCACGTCCCGAGCTGATGCCAGGCGTGCGGGACCAGTGGGAAGACCTCGAGCCATACCGGTACTCCGGCCGCTCGCGCACGCTCGGTTGCCCGCACCGAATCGTCACGCAACACCTCGGTGTGCCCGGTCTGGAACAGCAGCGGTGGCAGGCCAGCGAAGTCACCGAACACCGGGGAAATCAGGGGGTCTGTCGCGTCGACATCCGGTCGGTACCAACGTTGCAGGAATGCCAGCCCACGCGCCCCCACCGCGGTGTCGCGGCGTGCATTGATGCTGATCGACGGGCTGGCCCAGGAGAAATCGAAGCCGCCGCTCATCATGACCGCGCCCGCAGGCATCGGCAGGGATACGTCGCGGGCCCGCTGCAAAGTGACGAGGGTCGCGTTGGCGCCGGCCGACTCGCCCGCGACCATCAACTGACTCGGCTCTTGCCCGGCGTCAAGTAATGCCTCATAGGCGCGCAGACAATCGTCGATGGCCGCCGGAAACGGGTGCTCAGGAGCCAGCCGGTAAGCCGGAACGACAACCCGGGTCTGCAGGTCATTCGCCAGCCGCGAAAGGAATCCGGTGTAGGCGCTGGGCGCGTACATCAGGAATCCACCACCGTGCAGGTACAGCACGGTGCGCCCGTGCTGTGCGCCAGCGGGGTGGAATTCGCGGGCGCTCAGGCCGCCCAACTCCCCATCGACGATCCGGCATCCGGGTGCGGGCCGGGCGAGAAGGCCCGACGCCGCACCGGCACGGTCGAGGAACTTGCGCATCCCGTCGAGGTCGTCGCGGTATCGATGAAACGCCGATTGCCACACCCCACGGAACACCGGGTTGACGAGGTGCACGGCGATGCTTCCCTGGTGTCCGCTCATCTGGATGTTGCGCCGAGGATGGTCACGGCGGCCACTGCCGCGTCGGGTCCCATGTAGCCGCCCGCGTTTTCAGCCATGGCGATTCGTGCGCCGTCGACCTGACGCCCGCCACAACGGCCGCGGAGTTGCTCGGTGATCTCGACGATCTGCGCGAGGCCGCTGGCTGCGATCGGGTGTCCTTTGCTTTCCAAGCCACCGCTGGTGTTGACCGGCAGCCTGCCCCCAATGCTGGTGTCGCCCTTGCGAATCATGTCCACGGCCCCGCCGGGGTTGGCCAGCCCGAGTTCTTCGAGCACGATCAACTCGGCCGGCGAGGTGGCGTCGTGGCATTCCAGCACGTCCACCTCGGCCGGGTCGATGCCGGCCCAGTCGAACGCCCGCTTCGCCACACCGGCAACGAGCTCCCCGCCGACGCCGGGTTTCGACGCACCGGTCATGGTGGCGAGCACCGTGATCGGCTCAGCGCCCCAATGCGCCGCGATGTCCGGCGTGGTCACGATGACCGCAGCAGAGCCGTCGCCGATCGGCGAACACATCGGCAGGGTCAGCGGACCGGAGATCTTGCGGGCAGCCAGCACCTCCTCGAGCGTGAAACGGGTCCGATACTGCGCCTTGGGATTAAGCGCACCGTGGTCGTGGTTCTTGACCGCAACGCGAGCGAAGTCTTCCTGGGTGGCCCCAGTGCGGTCCATGTAGTCGGTGGCTGCTTTCGCGTAGACATCCATGAAGACCGACTGGTCCCCGCCGTTGCCACCGATCTCGGCGAAGATCTCCGCCAGCCGATCCTGGTCCAGCGCGCTGCCCATGGCGGCGAAGGTCAGCCGCTTGTCGGGGTGATAGAGCTTCTCGGCGCCCACCGCCAGCGCGACATCGACATAGCCCGACGCGACCGCGAGCCACGCCTGATTAAGTGCCGTCGACCCTGAGGCGCAGGCGTTTTCGATGTTGATCAGCGGAATGCCGTTGAGCCCCGCCTCGCGCATTGCGTGCTGGCCGCGAACGGAATGCTGACCCTGTAGAATCCCAGACGCGGTATTCGCGTAGTAGATCGTCTCGATGCCCTTGTCTGAGTCGCCCATTCCTGAATCTTTGATGGCGGCCTGAACCGATTCGGCAACAAGCGATTTGATGCTGCGGTCGAGGAATTTACCGAAAGCGGTCATTCCGACCCCGGCCACCACAACGGTGCGCAGCGAAGCTTCGGCGGTGGTCATCGCGCCAGCACCTCCTTGCCGATCAGCTCGCGCGCTATCACGAGTTTCTGAATTTGAGGTGTTCCGTCGCCGATCATGCACCCCGAGACATCTCGCAGCATGGCCTGCAGTGGCATCTCATCGGACCAGCCGACTTGGCCGTGCAGCACGATGCAGTCGCGGATCGCGTTGTGCGCGACCAGCGGTCCCCACCACTTGAGCATCGCGGCTTCACTCGTGTGCGGCTGCCCTCCCATCCGCAATCCGAGAGCGTGATAGCCCAGCGCCCGTACCGCCGACACGTAGGTGCTGTGTTCGGCGATCACGAACGAGACACCCTGGTTGGCCGCCAGCGGCCGGCCGAATGTCTGGCGCTGTTTGGAGTATTCGATCGCCATGTCGAGCGCGCGCTGTGCGGTGCCGATGTTCA
>JARLGR010000018.1 GCA_031292665.1 Mycobacterium sp.
CGCGCGCCAGCGTCGCCAGCGCGCCCGCGGCGCACGCACGCCGCAACGCGCGCAGCCGCTCACCTTTCGACGCCGGATTCCTAACAGGGCCTCGTGGCCAGTTGGCCGCCAGCACTCCGGCGAACACGTCACCGGCACCCGTCGTGTCCACCGCGTCGACCGCCGGTGCGGGTAGGGCGAACTCGCCGTCGGCGCCGACGTAACGGGCGCCGCGTGCACCGAGGGTGACCACCAAGTGAGTTGGCCGCCAGCGCCATTCGCGTGCCTCGGCTTCGTTCGCGACCACCACGTCGGTGTGGGCCGCCAGCTCGGCCAGGGCGTCGTCGTCCTGGCCGGCCGGTGAGGCGTTGACGATGACGACCGCCCCGGCCGAACGGGCTTCGCGGGCCGCGGCCACGGCCGTCGGCACCGGGATCTCCAATTGGGTCAACAGCACATCGCAGTCGGCAACGACCGCGCGCACGGCCGCGGTGGCCGGCGACAGCCGACCGTTGGCGCCCGGCGACACCACGATGGCGTTCTCGGCGTTGGCGTCGACCACGATGATGGCCGTGCCGCTCGCCCCGCGGATCGCGACGGTCCCGTCCAGCCCGACACCGTTGGCCAGCAGGTGAGCCCGCAACTGTTCGGCGGCGGCGTCGTCGCCGACCGCGCCGGCGAACTGCACCCGTGCGCCCGCGCGCGCCGCGGCCACGGCCTGATTGCCCCCCTTGCCGCCCGGTGCGTAGCTCAACGACGACGCCAGCACCGTCTCACCCGGGCGGGGAATGGCGTCGACGCCAAACGTCAAATCCATATTCACGCTGCCGACCACGCACACCCGAGCCATTGCGCCGAATTTAGTCGCCTCGGCCGGGAAGATGCCCTGGAAGGTGCGAGGAAGCCGGGCGCCACTTTTCGCTGCGGCCTTTGCGGCAATCGCCAATTTCTTGAGGTGGGCGCGTTAGTGTACTGCCTTAAGGATGCTGAATTCTTCTCGGAAGAAAGGCGGATAGGCGATTGACGGCGACCGAGCAAAAAAACGCCGACCCGGCCTCTGCAGCCACCCCGGAAACGACCCCGGGAAACGCCGCCGAAACCGCCCCGGCCGCCGGCCCGGCTCACAAGGCGCCAAAGCGTACACGCCGTCCTTTGCTGTGGACGCGTTTCCGGTTCGGCATCCAGTCCAAGATCCTGCTGACCATGCTGCTGTCGAGCATCGTGGGCGTGGCGGTGATCGGCCTCGTCGGGGCGATCTCCGGCCGCAGCGCCTTGCGGGAGGTCGAGTCCGAGCGGTTGATCGAATTGCGCGAATCCCAGAAGCGGGCGGTGGAGGCGCTGTTTCGTGAGGTGAGCAATTCGATGATCGTCTACAGCGAGACATACACGGTTGTCGGGGCGGTGTCGGCCTTCAGCGCGGGCTTCGACCAATTGGCCAACTCGACGATCGCCCCCGCCCAGCAGCAGGAGCTCGTCACGTACTACCAGAACGAGATGATCAAACCGATCAAGCGGTTGACCGGCGACAACATCGATGTCAACGCTGTCCTGCCGAGTTCCAACGCGCAAAAGTACCTGCAGGCCTACTACACCGCCCGGCCGAGGCCGACCACCGACCCGCAGCCTCTCGTGGACGCCGGCGACGGCAGCGCGTGGTCGGCGGCCAGCGCCCACTACGACTTCGTCCTCCGCGATATCGTTGCTCGCTTCGACTACCGGGACGCGCTGCTCCTGGACATGCAGGGCAACATCGTCTTCACCGTGAACAAAGGCCCAGACCTGGGAACCAATATCCTCACCGGCCCTTATCGCGAATCCAATCTGCGTGAGGCGTACCAGAAAGCGTTGGCTTCCAACGACGTTGACTTCGTCTGGATTACCGACTTCCAGCCGTACCAGCCGCAACTGGATACCCCCACGGCGTGGGTGGTATCGCCGATCGGCCAGAACGGCAAAATCGACGGCGTCATGGCCCTGCCGGTGCCGATTGCCAAGATCAACAAGATCATGACCGCCAACGGCCACTGGGAAGCCGCCGGCATGGGCGCCGCGACCGAGACGTATCTGGCGGGCTCCGACAACTTGATGCGCTCCGATTCGCGGGAATTCCTTCAAGACCCGCAGCAATACCGGCGCGACGCCATCGACGGCGGTACTCCGCCGGACGTCGTGGATCGGGCGATCCGTTTGGGTACCACGGTGCTGGTGCAGCCGGCTGCGACCGCGGGCCTGCGCGCCGCCCAACGCGGTGAGACCGGGGTGATGAGCGCCACCGACTACATGGGGAACAGGGAGTTGGAAGCCTACGCCCCGATCATCATTCCGAACTCCGATCTGCACTGGTCGGTGTTGGCGACGCGGGACAACTCGGACGCTTTTGCGCGACTGGGCAGGTTCAGCAAGGGGCTCGTCATTGCGGTCGCGGCAATGGTTTTCGCCATCTGCGTGACGTCGATGATCATCGCCCAAGCGGCCGTGCGACCCGTCCGACGCCTCGAGGAGGGCACCCGGAGGATCGGCTCAGGCGACTACGACGTCAACATTCCGGTTATGGCGCGCGACGAAATCGGTGACCTGACTGCGGCTTTCAATGCGATGGGCCGAAACCTGGCGATCAAGGAAGAGCTGCTCAACGAGCAGCGCCGCGAGAACGACCGCCTGTTGCTTTCGCTGATGCCCGAATCGGTGGTGCAACGCTATCGGGACGGCGAGGAGAATATCGCCCAGAAACACCAGGACGTCGCGATCATCTACGCCGACATCGTTGGCCTCGACGAGATGTCCAACGAGCTGCCGGAGCACGAACTGGTCGGGACCATCGATGAACTGTTCCGGCAGTTCGATTCGGCCGCGGAATCCCTTGGCGTCGAACGGATTCGCACCTTCCACAACGGTTATCTGGCCAGCTGTGGCGTCGTCACCCCGCGGCTGGACAGCATTCACCGCAGCGTCGACTTTGCCCTCGAGATCGGCCGCATCATCGATCGATTCAATGGCGAGACGGGTCACCAGCTGGGCCTTCGGGTCGGCGTCAACACCGGCAACGTCGTGAGCGGGCTGGTGGGCCGCTCCAGCCTCGTCTACGACATGTGGGGCGGCGCGGTCAGCCTGGCCTACCAAATGCACAGCGGCTCACCGCAGCCCGGCATCTACGTCAGCTCGCGCGTATACGAAGCGATGCGCGAGGTCCGGCAATTCGCTCCCGCCGGCACGATTTTGGTCGGCGGTACCGATCAGCCCATCTACCGGTTGATGGAGCGGTGATGAGCGGCTGGGACGACCCGTGGTTCTACTGGGCGATCGGCATCGCGCTCGGACTACCGGTCGGACTGATCGTTCTCACCGAGCTGCACGATCTACTCGCCCGCAGGAACAGCGGCCTGGCCAGGCAGGTGAGCCTGCTGCGCAACTGGGTGCTGCCGCTCGGCGCCTTGCTGTTACTGCTCGTTCAGGCCTCCCAGGTGCCGGCCCGAGATGCCCCGGTGCGAATTCTCACCACAGTGTTCGGCGTGCTGGTACTGGTCCTGTTGCTGTCGGGACTCAACGCGACCGTGTTCCAGGGCGCTCCCGAAAGCAGCTGGCGCAAAAAACTACCCGCCATCTTCCTCGACGTCGCCCGCTTTGCTCTGATCGGCGTCGGTCTGGCGGTGATTCTGTCGTACATCTGGGGCGTCCGGGTCGGCGGGCTCTTCACCGCGCTGGGCGTCACCTCGGTCGTCATCGGCCTGATGCTGCAGAACTCCGTGGGGCAGATCGTGTCGGGCTTGTTCATGCTGTTCGAGCAGCCGTTCCGGATCGACGAGTGGCTGGACACGGGGACGGCGCAGGGACGCGTCGTCGAGGTGAACTGGCGTGCGGTGCATATCGACACCGGCAGCGGAATGCGGATCATGCCGAACTCGATGCTGGCCACCACCGCGTTCACCAATCTCAGCCGCCCGCCCGGCGCACACAAAGTAGCGATCACGACGACGTTCTCCAGCGCGGACCCGCCCGACCGGGTCTGCGCGATGCTGACGCGTGTTGCCCGCGCCCTGCCGCAACTCAAGTTGGGCAGCGTTCCGCGGTCGGTGCCCCTCGGCGAAGCCGAATACCGCACGACCATCGGGCTGATCTCACCCGAAGACGCGGGCGCCGCGAAGGCGACGTTCCTGCGGTGGGTGTGGTACGCCGCTCGACGGGAGAACCTCCACCTCGACGATTCCGATGACGACTTCTCGACGGCGGAGCGGGTGGAGCATGCGTTGCGCGACGTCGTCGCCCCGACATTGCGGCTGGGTGCCGAGGACCAACGGTCGCTGCAGTCAAACGCGCGGATCATCCGATACGGCGCCGACGAAATCGTGGAGAACGCCGGTGAGGTGCCCACAGCCATGACGTTCCTGGTCGCCGGGCGCGTGCAGATGACCGCGACGGCCGACGACGGGTCGGTCGTGCCGGTCAGTACGCTGGTCCAGGGCTCGTTTCTGGGGCTGACCGCATTGACCCGGCAACCGAACCTTGCCAGCGCGTACGCGCTGGAAGAGGTGACCGCCTTGGAGATCGATCGCGAACACCTCGAGCATCTGGTGATGAATGAACCGTTGCTGTTGCAGAGCTTTGGCAACGTTCTCGAAGAACGTCGAAGCAAAGTGCGTCAGGTCCGGCGCGGTGAGCGGGTCAGCTAGCGGCGACCCGGAACGGGTCGCCTCACCCGGTTATTCGACGCCCGTTACCCTGGTCAAATGAGTCTGCAGGCACCATCGCTTCCTGACTTGCGCCGCGAGGTCCACGACGCCGCACGCCGTGCCCGGGTCGCCTCCCGCGCCCTCGCGTTGTTGCCGACGGTCGCGAAGGACCAGGCGCTGCGGTCCGCCGCCGAGGCGGTGTGCGGCAACGCCCAGTTGATCCTGGCGGCCAACGCCGAAGACCTCGAAGCCGCCCGGGCCGCCGGCACGCCGGCCGCGATGCTCGACCGGCTGGCGCTGGACCTCAAGCGGGTGGAGGGAATCGCCGCCGGGCTGCGCCAGGTCGCCGGGCTGCCCGACCCGGTCGGGGAAGTGCTGCGCGGCTACACCCTGCCCAACGGGCTGCATCTGCGTCAGCAGCGCGTTCCGCTCGGCGTCATCGGCATGATCTACGAGGGCCGGCCCAACGTCACCGTCGACGCCTTCGGGTTGGCGCTCAAGTCCGGCAACGCCGTGCTGTTGCGCGGCAGTTCGTCGGCGGCGCGGTCCAATCGGGCGCTCGTCCAAGTGCTGCGTGCCTCGCTGGTCGGTGAGGACTTGCCGGCCGACGCGGTGCAACTGCTCTCGGCCGCCGATCGGTCCACCGTGACGCACCTGGTCCAGGCCCGGGGCCTGGTGGACGTGGTGATCCCGCGCGGGGGCGCCAGTTTGATCGACGCGGTGGTGCGTGACGCGCAGGTGCCCACCATCGAGACCGGTGTCGGCAACTGCCACGTGTACGTGGACGAGGGCGCCGACCTGGACCTGGCCGAGCGGATCCTGCTGAACTCCAAGACGCGCCGGCCCAGCGTCTGCAACGCCGCCGAGACGCTGCTGGTCGATGCCGCGATCGCCGGACACGCGTTGCCGCGGCTGGTGGCCGCCCTGCAGGACGCCGGCGTGACGGTGCATCTCTGCTCTGATCGGGAAACCGGCGAGGACGACCTGCGCCGCGAATACCTGTCGATGGACATCGCGGTGGCGGTGGTCGACGGCGTTGACGCCGCGATCGCGCACATCAACGAGTACGGCACCGGGCACACCGAGGCCATCGTGACCAGCAATATGGCTGCGGCGCAACGCTTCACCGACGGGGTCGACGCCGCTGCGGTGATGGTGAACGCGTCGACGGCGTTCACCGACGGCGAGCAGTTCGGTTTCGGCGCCGAGATCGGCATCTCCACCCAGAAGCTGCACGCGCGCGGTCCGATGGGGCTGCCGGAACTGACCTCGACCAAATGGATCGCGTGGGGGGACGGGCAGATCCGCCCGGCCTGACACCCAATGCTTTAGGAGAACCAGATCGTGAGCGTGCCCGCCCGGCCCAAGCCGCTGTTCGCCGACATCGACGACGTTTCGCGACGGTTGGCCGAGACCGGCTACCTGCCGGACACCGCCACCGCGACGGCGGTCTTCCTGGCCGACCGGCTGGGCAAGCCGCTGCTGGTGGAAGGCCCCGCCGGCGTCGGCAAGACCGAGCTGGCCCGCGCCGTCGCCCAGGCCACCGATTCGGGACTGGTCCGTCTGCAGTGCTACGAGGGGGTCGACGAGGCTCGTGCGCTCTACGAGTGGAACCACGCCAAGCAGATCCTGCGCATCCAAGCGGGCTCCGGAGACTGGGATCAGACCAAGGACGATGTGTTCAGCGAGGAGTTCCTGCTGCAGCGTCCGCTGCTGACCGCCATTCGCCGCACCGAGCCGACGGTGCTGTTGATCGACGAGACGGACAAGGCCGACATCGAGATCGAGGGCCTGCTGCTCGAGGTGCTGTCCGACTTCGCGGTGACCGTCCCCGAATTGGGGACGCTCACCGCCGAGCGGCCGCCGTTCGTCGTGCTGACGTCCAACGCCACCCGCGAGCTGTCGGAGGCGCTCAAGCGTCGCTGCCTGTTCCTGCACATCGACTTTCCGAGTCCGGACCTGGAACGCCGCATTTTGCTCTCCCGTGTCCCCGAGCTGCCCGGGCACCTCGCCGAGGAGTTGGTGCGCATCATCGGGGTGCTGCGCGCTATGCAACTCAAAAAGGCGCCGTCCATCGCCGAGACCATCGACTGGGGCCGCACACTGCTTGCGCTGGGCATGGACACCATCGACGACGCGGTCGTCGCCGCCACGCTCGGCGTGGTCCTCAAACACCAATCCGATCAGCAGCGCGCCATCGGCGAGCTCCGGCTGAACTAGGGAATCCATGGCCGCCCGCCGCGTCCGACCCACCCGGCCACTGGCCCCACACGGGCTGCCGGGCCACCTGGTGGGCTTCGTCGAGGCGCTGCGGGCGCAAGGGATTTCGGTGGGACCGTCGGAGACGGTGGACGCCGGCCGGGTGATGGCCACCCTGGGCCTGGGCGATCGTGAGGTGTTGCGCGAGGGCATCGCCTGCGCGGTGCTGCGCCGCGCAGATCACCGTGAAACCTACGACGCCATGTTCGACCTGTGGTTCCCCGCGGCGCTGGGCGCGCGCGCGGTGGTGTCGGACGAGTCCGGCGACGTCGCTGACGACCACTCCCTGCCGCCGGACGATGTCGAGGCGATGCGCCAGATGCTGCTGGACCTGATCACCGAAAACCCGGACCTCGCCGACATGGATGAGCGCCTGGTCGCGATGATCGCGCGGATCGTGGAGGCCTACGGCAGATACAGCTCCAGTCGCGGCCCCTCGTTCTCGTCGTATCAGGCGCTCAAGGCGATGGCGCTGGACGAGCTGGAAGGAAAGCTGCTGGCGGGGCTGCTCGCGCCGTATGGCGACGAACCCACGCCCACGCAGGAGCAGATCGCCAAAGCCCTTGCCGCGCAGCGGATCGCGCAGTTACGCAAGATGGTCGACGCCGAGACCAAGCGGCGCACAGCCGAGCAACTCGGCCGCGACCACGTCCAGATGTATGGCATCCCACAGCTTTCCGAGAACGTCGAGTTCCTGCGCGCCTCCGGCGAACAGCTGCGCCAGATGCGCCGGGTGGTGGCGCCGCTGGCCCGCACCCTGGCGACCCGGTTGGCTGCCCGACGGCGGCGCACCCGTGCCGGGTCGATCGATCTGCGCAAGACGCTGCGCAAGTCGATGTCCACCGGCGGCGTGCCGATCGATGTCGTCCTGGCGAAACCCCGCCCGGCGCGGCCGGAGTTGGTGGTGCTGTGCGACGTGTCCGGTTCGGTCGCCGGGTTCAGCCACTTCACGTTGCTGTTGGTACACGCCCTGCGCCAACAGTTTTCCCGCGTTCGCGTGTTCGCATTCATTGACACCTCCGACGAGGTGACCCACATGTTCTCCCCCGATGCCGACCTCGCCGTGGCGATTCAGCGGATCACCCGCGAGGCCGGGGTGTACAGCCGCGACGGCCATTCCGACTACGGCAACGCGTTTGCGTCGTTCGTGCAAAACTTCCCGAATGTGCTGTCGCCGCGCAGCTCGCTGCTGGTGCTCGGCGACGGGCGCACCAACTATCGCAACCCCGAGACCGAGCTGCTGGCCCACATGGTGACCGCAAGCCGGCACGCGCACTGGCTGAACCCCGAGCCCAAGCACCTGTGGGGCAGCGGTGACTCGGCGGTGCCGCGCTACCAAGAGGTGATCACGATGCACGAATGCCGGTCCGCCAAGCAGTTGGCGGCGGTGATCGACCAGCTGCTGCCGGTGTGAGCGCCGCGGACAGCCCCCGTCGTGTCACATCCGCCTCACCTGTCTCCGCGTGCAGGCGGACCGCTGTTGTGCCCGCCTACTAGCGACATTTTCGAGCGGTCGTCGGCTGGTGTCGCGCGGAGGCGGGCACATCGCAAGCCGCCTGGCGCGGGGACGCGTGTGACGGATGTGACGGCGCTCACGCTGGTATCAAAGCAGCGAGTAGCCCCCTAGCTGGGAAATCGGTTCCGCTCGTGCGCTCAAGTAAGCTGGCGAATCGTGCAAAAGCAGCTGCGCAGGCTGGGCGTGATGGGTGGGACATTCGATCCCATCCATTACGGGCACCTGGTCGCCGGCAGTGAGGTCGCCGACCGGTTCGACCTGGACGAAGTCGTGTTCGTGCCCAGCGGTCAGCCGTGGCAGAAGACCCGGCAGGTGTCTGCCGCCGAGGACCGGTATCTGATGACGGTGATCGCCACCGCGTCCAATCCTCGGTTCTCGGTGAGCCGGGTCGACATCGACCGCGGCGGCCCCACTTACACCCGCGACACGCTGCGGGATCTGCACGCCCGCAACCCCGACGCGCAGCTGTACTTCATCACCGGCGCCGACGCGCTGGCCTCCATCCTGTCGTGGGAAGGCTGGGAAGGGCTGTTCGAGTTGGCGCGCTTCGTCGGCGTCAGCCGTCCCGGATACGAGCTGCGTCGCGAACACATCACCGGCGTGCTGGGCGAGCTTCCCGATGACGTGTTGACACTGGTCGAGATCCCCGCGCTGGCGATCTCGTCTACCGATTGCCGGCTGCGCGCGAAGGAGGGCAGGCCGCTGTGGTACCTGATGCCCGACGGTGTCGTGCAATACGTCTCCAAGCGCCGGCTGTACCGCGCCGATCTCACGGCGCGCCCGACGACCCTGAGCCGAAGCGGCGGGGACGACACGTGACCGCCACGCAGGAAGCGATCGACATGGCCACCGTGGCGGCCAACGCGGCCGCCGCCAAGCTGGCCGACGACGTCGTCGTCATCGACGTCTCGGGCCAGTTGGTCATCACGGACTGCTTCGTCATCGCCTCGGCGTCCAATGAGCGTCAGGTCAACGCCATCGTCGACGAGGTCGAGGAGCAGATGCGCAAGGCGGGCTACCGGCCGGCGCGCCGCGAGGGCGCGCGGGAAGGCCGCTGGACGCTACTGGACTACCGCGACATCGTCGTGCACATCCAGCATCAGGACGACCGCAACTTCTACGCTCTGGACCGGCTCTGGGGCGATTGCCCGGTGGTGCCGGTGGACCTGGACGGGAACCACGAGGACCGTGACGAATCGGCGAGCGCGCAATGAGGATTCGCCGGCTGGTGATGCTGCGGCACGGGCAGACCGACTTCAACCTCGGCAGCCGCATGCAGGGCCAGCTGGACACGGAGCTCAGTGAACTCGGCCGCGCGCATGCGGTCGCCGCCGCCGAGGCGCTGGGCAAGCTGCAGCCGTTGCTGATCGTCTCCTCCGACCTGCGGCGCGCCTACGACACGGCGATCAAGCTGGGAGAGCGGACCGGGTTGAAGGTGTGGGTGGACAATCGGTTACGGGAGACGCATCTCGGCGACTGGCAGGGCATGACCCACACCCAGATCGACAGCGAGGCGCCCGGCGCCCGGTTGGCCTGGCGCGAGGACGCGACATGGGCACCGCATGGCGGCGAAAGCCGGGTCGATGTGGCCGCCCGCAGCCTGCCGCTGATTTCCGAGCTGGTGTCGGGCGACGCGGAATGGGGTGACCCGAACCACCCCGAACGCCCGGTGGTGCTGGTGGCCCACGGCGGTCTGATCGCCGCGTTGTCGGCCGCGCTGCTCAAGCTCCCTATTGCCAACTGGCCGGTGTTGGGCGGCATGGGCAATGCCAGCTGGGTGCAACTCTCCGGACATTCCGACGATCACGGCGTCGACCTGGACGGCATCCGGTGGCGCCTCGACGTCTGGAACGCTTCGGCGCAGGTCGCAGGCGATGTCCTCTGAAGCGCGGCCCGCACTGTTGGTGTTCGCCGACTCGCTGTCCTATTACGGCCCGACCGGGGGGCTGCCCGCCGACGATCCGCGGATCTGGCCCAATCTGGTTGCCTCGCAATTGGGTTGGGATCTGGAGTTGATCGGCCGCATCGGCTGGACCTGCCGCGACATCTGGTGGGCGGCAACCCAGGACCCGCGGGCCTGGGCGGCGCTGCCCCGGGCGGGCGCGGTGATCTTCGCGACCAGCGGGATGGATTCGCTCCCGTCGGTGCTGCCGACCGCACTGCGCGAGCTGATCCGCTACGTGCGGCCGCCCTGGCTGCGGCGGTGGGCCCGTGACGGCTACGGCTGGCTGCAACAGCGGCTCTCGCCGGTGGCCCGATCCGCATTGCCGCCCCACCTGACCGCCGAGTACCTCGAACAGACGCGCAGCGCAATCGACTTCAACCGCCCCGGCATCCCGATCGTGGCTTCGCTGCCATCGGTGCACATCGCCGAGACCTACGGCAAGGCGCATCACGGCCGCGCCGGCACGGTCGCGGCGATCACGGAATGGGCCCAGCAACATGACGTCCCGCTGGTAGACCTGAAAGCCGCGGTGGCCGAACAGGTCTTGAGCGGGCGCGGCAATCCCGACGGCATCCACTGGAACTTCGAAGCCCACCGGGCGGTGGCGGAGTTGATGCAGAAGGCGCTGGCCGAAGCAGGGGTGCCGAACGAGAAACCCCGCGGCTGATCATGTCCGTGGTGGTGGTCACCGACGCGTCGGCGCGCTTGCCGGCCGCGCTGTGCGACGAGTGGGGGATACGCGTGGTCCCGCTGCACATCCTGCTCGACGGCACTGACTTGCTCGACGGCGTGGACGAGATTCCCGAGGACATCCACAAGCGCCACGCCACCACCGCGGCGGCCACCCCGGCCGAACTCGCCGACGCCTACCAGGGGGCGCTGGCCGACAGCGGCGGCGACGGCGTAGTGGCAGTGCACATTTCGTCGGCGCTGTCGGGAACCTGCGGCGCCGCCGAGCGGACGGCGGCCGATCTCGACCCGAAGGTGCGCGTGATCGACTCGAGGTCGGCCGCGATGGGCACCGGATTCGTCGCGCTGGCCGCCGCGCGGGCCGCGGCCGCGGGGGCGGACCTGGACTCCGTCGCGGACGCCGCCCGATCGGCAGTGTCCCGCATCCGTGCGTTCGTGGTGGTGCACCGCCTGGAGAATCTGCGCCGCAGCGGACGGATCGGCGGGCCCAAGGCGTGGCTCGGCACGGCGCTGGCGCTCAAGCCGCTGCTGCGCATCGACGACGGCAAACTCGTGCTGGCCCAACGGGTTCGTACCGTGACCCATGCGACGGAGGCGATGATCGACCGGGTGTGCGAGGTGGTGGGCGAAGGCTCGGCCGCCCTAGCGGTGCACCACGTCGCCAATCCCGACGGCGCCAAGGAGGTGGCCGCGGCGCTCGCGCGGCGGTTACCGGCCTGCGAGCCCGCGATCCTCACCGAGTTGGGGCCGGTGCTCGCGCTGCACGTCGGCGCCGGAGCAGTCGCCGTCTGCCTGCAGCTAGCCTGACGCGCCCACCGCCCGTCGGGCGTTGTCGCCTCGGGGATGGACGACTTGCGGCCACCAGAACCAGCGCCCCAGCAAGGTGGCGATCGACGGCATCAGCAACGTGCGCACAATCAGGGTGTCCAGCAGCAGGCCGATGCAGACGGTCGACCCGAACTGGCCCAGCACCCGCAGGTCGCTGCCGAGCATGGACGCCATGGTGAACGCGAACACCAGACCGGCGGCCGTCACCACCCCACCGGTGCCCGCCATGGATCGGATGATCCCCGTCTTGAGTCCGGCGTGGATCTCCTCTTTGAACCGGGACACCAGCAGCAGGTTGTAGTCGGATCCCACGGCCAACAGGATGATCACGGACAGCGCCATGACGATCCAGTGGATCTTGATGCCGAATAGGTCCTGCCAGATGAGCACCGACAGCCCGAAGGAGGCGGCGATCGAGCTGGCCGCCGTGCCGACGATCACGAGGGCGGCGACCGCGCTGCGGGTCAGCAGCAGCATGATCATGAAGATCAGCGTGAGGGCCGATATCACGGCGATCATCAGGTCGTACTTCTCGCCGTCGGCCATGTCTCTGAACGTCGCGGCGGTGCCGCCGAGATAGACCTTGGCGTCCGACAGGGAGGACTGCTTCAATCCCTCCTGCGCGGCGGTTCGCTCAGCGCCTACCCGGGAGATGCCCTCGGGGGTCATCGGGTCGCCCTGGTGGGTGATGAAGAAGCGCGCCGACTTCCCGTCGGGGGACAAGAACATGCGCAGACCCGTCTGGAAGTCCGGGTTGTCGAAGGCCTCCGGCGGCAGGTAGAAGAAGTCGTCATTCTTCGACGCATCGAAGCTTTGCCCCATGACGATCGCGGTGTCGCTCATGGCCTCCATCTGGTCGATCATCGCCTTGAACGTCTGGTACAGCGTCAGCGTGATGCCCCTGGTGGTCTTCAGCGTCGCGATCAGCGTGGGAAACAGCGTCATCAACACGTGCGTGGCGTCGGCCGTGTGCTGGATGTCGCCGGTGAGGATGTGAAACTGCTCGGCCAGTTGGTCGAAACCGTCCAGCGAATCGAACAAGGACCGCAACCCGAAGCAGAGGGGAATGTCGTAGCAGTGCCTCTCCCAGTAGAAGTAGCTGCGTACCGGCCGGAAGGTGTCGTCGAAATCCGCGATGTGGTTGCGCAGGTTATCGGTGATCTCCGAGGTTTCCGCCGTGGTCCGTGCGCTGTCGTCGGCGGCCTTCGAAAGATCTTTCGTCACCTCATACTGGCGCTGCGTGGTGTCGATCTGGACCTGTAGGTCGTCGGCCATCCTGAGGATGTCGGCGATGCGCTCCTTGAGGAAGCCCATGTTCTGCATGGTCGTCTGGCTCTGCATGCTGTTCTGGAACGGTATCGAGCTGTGTTGGATCGGAATTCCCAGCGGCCTGGTGATGTCCTGGACCATGGCGATGCCGACCGTGCGCATGACGTTCTTGGCGACCCGGTCCAGCACCAGCATGTCGGCGGGATTGCGCATGTCGTGGTCGGCCTCGACCATCAGCATGTCGGGGTTCATTCGCGCCTGGGAGAAATGCCGGTCGGCGGCCGAATATCCCAGATTCGCGGGAGCACTGGTAGGTAGGTAATACCGGTCGTTGTAGCTCGTCACATAGCTCGGCAAGGCGACCATGCCGACGAGAACGACAGCGGCGCTGACGGCCAGAACTGGTGCCGGCCAACGCACCACGGCGGTGCCCACTCGCCGCCAGAGCCGACCTCTGCTGGCTGCCCGTTTGGACTCGAAGAGATGGAACCGACTGCCGACAAAAACCACCGCTGGACCAAGCGTGACCCCGGCCAGCACCACGACCAGCATCCCGATCGCGACGGGCGGGCCCATCGTGTGGAACCAGGGCAGTCGTGCGAAGCTCAGGCAGTAGGTCGCCCCCGCGATCGTCAGTCCCGACCCGAGGACAACCGGGGTCACACCGCGGAATGTGGTGTAGTAAGCGGTTTCTCGATCCTCACCTGCCCGGAGCGCCTCCTGATACCGGCCGACGAGGAAGATGCCGTAGTCGGTTCCCGCCGCGATCGCCAGCATGGTGAGGATATTGGCCGCAAACGTCGTAAGCCCGAATGCATCGTGATACGCGAAAACCGCAACGACACCCCGTGAGCACGCCAAGGCGACAAAGGTCATGAACAGCTGGACCAGCGTCGTGACGAGGGAGCGGTAGACGAGGAACAACATGATGGCGATGGCAGCCAGGGTGAACAGCGTGATCTTGGCCAGGCTGGCGTTGCCGATGACGTGCATGTCGTCACTGAGCGCCGCGGGACCGGTGACGTAAGCCTTCACCCCGGGTGGTGGCTGGCTTCGGCCGATCACCTTGCGGACGGCTTCCACGGAATCGTTCGCCTGTGTCGTGCCCTGGTTGCCGGCCAGGTTCAACATGACGTAGGCGCCCTTGGCGTCGGCGCTCTGCGCTCCGGCCGCGGTCAGCCGGTCTCCCCAGAAGTCCTGGATGTGCTGGATGTGCTTGGGATCCTGGCGCAGTTGTCGGATCACATCGTCGTAATAGCGGTGTGCGTCGTCGCCGAGGGGTTGCTGGCCCTCCAGCACGATCATGACGGTGCTGTTCGAATCGAATTCGTGGAAGTTGTGCCCCAACAGCATCATCGCCTTCATCGACGGCGCGTCCATGGGGGCCATCGGGGCCGAGTGCGCTTCGCCGACGACTTCCAGTTTGGGAACGATGACGTTGACGAGGACGGTCACGAAAACCCAGGCCAGAATGATCGGCACGGCGAAGACGCGGATTGCGTGGGGGATGGCGGGCCTGTGACCACGCTCGGCCTTGGCGGCGCCCTGGGCGCGGATCGGCCCGGTGTCCTCGGCGTCGTGAGTGTCTGGGTGGCTCTTGCTGTTCAGGTCGCTCATGCGGACTTCACCAGGCAGAAGGTCTGGGCGTTGTGGCCGTCGGAGTTTTGTTGCTCGCGCACGACACCGTCCACGGTGATCTTGCAGCTGATCTGATTGCCGTCGCTTTGCGCCATGATGTTGGCGCTCACCGCGGGCAGTGTCGTCGAGAGGGTGAACGACCACGGCAGCGGGGCCGCATTGACCTGATGGGTGTTGGCGTCCTCGTCCCAGTAGTTGATATTCGCGGTGGACCCCGGCGGCCCGGACACCTCATAGATGACGACCTTGGGGTTGAACTGCACTATCTCGATCCCGGCGCCGGCGTTGGCATTGAGGTCCTGCGAGCCGAAGACCTTGTGCAGCCGCGACACGACCAAACTCGAGACGGCGAGCACGACCAGCAGGGTCAGGGGTATCCACAAGCGTTTGAGCCCGTGGGTTATGGACGCCGACTTTGGAGTAACCCTCACCTGACCCGCCCTCCGCTAACCGCCGCGGGGCCCCGCCGCCCCGCCGAATAGCTTGCTTCCTCGACCCTGACTACCCGCTACTTTGCTCGGCTAAGAATGTTAAACCGTAGTGCACGGGCGCGTTCCTCCGGGGCCTTTTAGTGGGGGCCCCCTACGTCTGGGCCATACGTCTAGCCGGCGAAGCGGCCGGTTACCGGCGGTAGATCGGCCAGCGTCACGATCCCGGGCTCGGCGGCCACCACTGCCGGGACCGCATTGGTAACCGGCATTGCGGTATAGATCATTCCCAGGCCCATGAACCCGGGC
>JARLGR010000084.1 GCA_031292665.1 Mycobacterium sp.
CACGTTCATGCCCAAGCCGCTGTTCGGAGACAACGGCTCGGGTATGCACACCCACCAGTCGTTGTGGAAAGACGGCACCCCGCTGATGTACGACGAGACGGGCTACGCCGGTCTGTCGGACATCGCCCGCCACTACATCGGCGGCCTGCTGCACCACGCGCCGTCGCTGCTGGCCTTCACCAACCCGACGGTGAACTCCTACAAGCGCCTGGTTCCCGGCTTTGAGGCCCCGATCAACCTGGTCTACAGCCAGCGCAACCGCTCGGCGTGCGTGCGTATCCCGATCACCGGCAGCAACCCGAAGGCCAAGCGGCTGGAGTTCCGTTGTCCCGACTCGTCGGGCAACCCGTACCTCGCGTTCTCAGCCATGCTGATGGCCGGGCTGGACGGCATCAAGAACAAGATCGAGCCGCAGGCGCCGGTCGACAAGGACCTCTACGAGCTGCCCCCGGAGGAGGCCGCGAACATCCCACAGGCACCGACGCAGCTGTCCGCGGTGATCGACCGTTTGGAACAGGACCACGAATACCTCACGGAGGGCGGTGTTTTCACGCCCGACCTGATCGAGACGTGGATCAGCTTCAAGCGCGAGAACGAGATCCTGCCGGTCCAGATCCGGCCGCACCCGTACGAGTTCGCGCTCTACTACGACGTGTAGGTCAGCGAACAGAATCGGTCCCGACCCGTTCGACGATCACGGCACCGATTGCCACGGATCGCCGAACGGGTGGACTCGTCGGCGTCGGGCCAGACATCGCCTAAGTCGTGGCATCTGAAAAAGATTGGCGGCGAACGGGTTCGCGCGCCTCTTGAACGACGATTGCTAACGGCGGTCTTCGTCGCCGAAAGTTAAGACTAAGCGCCTTGCGGGGGCAGCGGATCCGGCGCTACCTTCTCGCCCATGATCACGATGAGCACCGCACAAACAATGATCGGAGGCGGCGGCCGCGCAGGCGCAGGCGGAGGAGGCGGCGGCGGCCGGTAACCGAAACCGTAGTCTCCTTCACCCGCCGATGACGTGCGCCTTGGAGCCGAGGCGCCGTCTTCGACCCGGGCGCCTGGCGCAATTAGACGATCGGGCGGGGCGGCTCGCCTCGGTCGGCCGTGCCGAGCAAGTCGAGTTGCATCCAAGCAACGTCGTGCCAGCGGTCGTGCTTCCATTCGACGCGCCGATATAGGCCGGCGTCCTGGAATCCAAACGAGTGGTGAAAGCCGTTGCTGGCCTCGTTCGGTTGAGTGATGCCGGCGAAAGCTCGCCGATAGCCGCGCTCGGTGAGCCGACGCAGTAGTTGGGCATAGAGTCTGCGGCCGCCGCCCGTGCGGTGATGGTTGGCGTCGACATAGATTCCGGTCTCGGCCGACCATCGGAACGCAGCCAGGCGCTTGAGTTGGTGGCCATAGGCGAAACCGACGACTTGAACATCACGTTCCAGGACGAGCCACTCGTGGCTGTCGCGGGCCGCGCTGATACGCGCAGCCATCTCACCTACACTCGGGACTTCGATCTCCCAGCTGATCACCGTGTCCTGGACATAGGGGCGATAAATGGCCAGGCAGGCGGCCGCATCGTGGGGAGACGCCGGACGCACCTGGCCGATGTTCGCTCGCATGCCGGCATTCTTTCAGTCCCTGCACGCCGTCGATGTGCGACGAGACGGGCGCACCCACAACGTCTGTTCGCGTTCAACTTCGACGTATCAGCCGCAGCACGACGCCGCCCGCGCGGTTTGGGTGCGGCGAGGGGCGGTTTCGTCCTTGACTCGTCGACGTCATGTCACCTATTGCCGTGACCGCAGTCGGTGCTCGCCGGGTTCGACGGCCATGCGCAGGCGTCGATGTCGGTCGTAGCACCAAAGCCCCCTCCGGTGAACACGCCGAAGGCGTTGCCGTTGCTCGCGGTGTAGGTGGCGGTGCCGCCGTCCCCGTTGCCGCTTGAACTGTCGACGATCAGCGACCAGCCCTTGCCTTGGATCCCGGCCTTGTACGCGCCCATGACGTCCATCGCCGAGCCATTGACCAGAAAGTGCAGGTGGATGCCGTTGTCGTGAATGGAGTCAGGACCGTCGGTCCTCCTCGTGTTCGCCGGTGTAGGTATCAGCGATTGCAGGTCCGCGACGGCACTTGTTGTCGTCGTAGCTTGTGACACCGTGGTCGTGATCGCCTTTGTGGGCGTCGTCCTTGTGGCCGTCGCGGTGCTCGACGTGGGCGGACTGCTGCAAGCTGCCGCGACTAAGCCGAGGACCATCGCTGCGGTCGCCGAGACAAGGAGGTTGTTTCGCACACGCGAAACGTAAACCATGGCGAGCCTCGTCGGCGCGTCTTCGCCATGAGTTAAGTGTCGCGGCGGCGGCTACCCGTCGAGAGCCAGGTCCTTGCGGAAGCGCTGCATGCCGTCGATCTTGTCGGCCAGCGCGGCATCCGGGCCGGAGTAGAACATCCACGGCATGGTGATGATGCCGGTGATACCGGCGTCCGCGGCGCGCCGGTAATCGGCGGTGGTGAAGGCGTCGGTCAGCGGCGTCAGGATGGTGAAATCATCCATGCTCAAGCCGTTTTCGGCCCGGAGCTCCCGCAGCCGGCCCACCGCCTCGATGGCGCGGTCGGTCTTGATCAGGTCCCCGATCCAGCCGTCGTTGCGGGCGGCGCGGCGCAGCGCGACGTCGCTGAGCCCGCCGACGTACACCGGTATCGGCGGCGGAGTGGGCTGCATTTCCAGCCGCGGCGCCTGGTAAAACTCGCCGTGGAACTCCGTCCAGCCCGGTTGCCACAACGCCCGCATCACGTCGATGATCTCGTCGGTGCGTCTGCCGCGCGCGTCGAATCGCTCGCCCATCAACGCGAATTCCTCGCGGCACCAGCCGACACCAATGCCCAGCTCCACCCGGCCCGACGCCAGAACAGCCGCCGTCCCAATGGCCTTCGCTGCGGAATAGGGATTGCGCATCGCCGGGATGTACACGGTGGTGACGAACCGCAGCCGCGTGGTGATTTGGGCCAGCGCACCGACGAGGACCCACGGATCGGGCCAGTCGGTGAACGGCTGCCACCGTCGTTGCCCGTCTTTGGTGTACGGGTAGGGGGTGTCCAAGGTCTCCAGGTTGACGACGTGGTCGGGAATCCCGATGCCGTCGTAACCGAGATCGTCGGCCGCCTTGGCAATCTCGACGATCTCGCGGGTGTTCAAAAAGGCGCTGCTGACGTAGAACTTCATCCGGTTTCCCGCGCCCACGACGGCTCGATAAAGACACCTTCGGCCTCGACGGTGACCCCGGTAGGATCCGAAATAATGCCGCGCGCAAACACTTTCACGCCTTCCGCACGGTCGATCCACGCCTCGGAACGAAGCGGGCCCAGCGGAGTGCCGCGCAGGTATTTCACGGTGATGGTCCCGGTGAAACGCGCCTTGGACAAGCCCTCGCTGGCCGCCTCGCCGAGCATGTGGTCGAGCACGAGGGCGCTCACGCCGCCGTGCACCAGCCTGGGTGGGCCCTCGTATGCCGACCCGAGGACGAACTCGCTCCAGCAGCGACCGCCCCCGGCGTGGTGGACGACGACCGGCGGTGCGATCGGGTTGCACAGGCCGATCACGGCATTGCCCAGCGACAGCGGGCGGCCGTTCACGCGGTAGTTCACTCCCACCGGCCGGGTCCGTTGCCGCAGCGACTCGGTGACGGCCTCGATCGCGGACCTCGCATTGGCGACGACGTCGTCGTCGGCCTCGGTCCGGATGGTGGCGTCGACCAATTCCCGAACGGCGTCGGCCAACGGAGCGTAGAGGGCCGTCACGCGCTGAGCTTCCGCCGCGCTGAGCAGCTCGAATGTGGCGCCCAACGCGCCGGCCTCCTGACTCAACTCCCGAACACCTTGCGGACGACCGCCTTTGCGCGGCGCGTCACCCGAAGATAGTTGTCCAGGAACTCGCTGCCGTCGTCGGTCGGCCAGCCCGCGGCGACCGCGACCGCATTGAGCTGGCGTCCGGGTCCGGGCAACTGGTCGGTGGGCTTGCCGCGGACCAGCACCAGCGCGTTGCGGGCCCGGGTCGCGGTCAGCCAGGCCTGCCGCAGCAGGTCAACGTCGTCCGCGGGCACCAGGTCGGCCGCCGCGATCGCGTCCAGGGACTGCAGCGTCGACGTGTTGTGCAGGGCCGAAATATCGTGTGCGTGCCGCAGTTGCAGCAGTTGCACGGTCCATTCGATGTCGGCCAGCCCCCCGCGACCCAGCTTCGTGTGGGTGTTGGGGTCGGCGCCGCGCGGCAGCCGCTCCGACTCCACGCGGGCCTTGATCCGGCGGATCTCCTGCACCGCTTCGGCCGACACGCCGTCGCTCGGGTAGCGCGTCTGATCGGCCATCAGCAGGAACCGCTGGCCCAGGTCCGCGTCGCCGGCCACCGCGTGGGCGCGCAGCAGCGCCTGGATCTCCCACGGCTGCGCCCATTGCTCGTAGTAGGTGGCATAGGCGCCCAGCGTGCGGACCAGCGGTCCGCTGCGGCCCTCCGGCCGCAGGTTCGCGTCGACCTCCAGCGGCGGGTCGACACTGGGCGTGCCCAGCAGCGTCCGCACCTGCTCGGCGACCGACGCCGACCAGCGGATGGCCTGCGAATCCTCGACGCCGTGGGACGGCTCGCAGACGAACAGCACGTCGGCGTCGGACCCGTAGCCCAGCTCGGCGCCGCCGAGGCGGCCCATGCCGATCACCGCGATCGCCGCCGGGGGCTTCCCGTCCGCGGGCAGGTTGGCCCGGATCATGGCGTCCAGCGCGGCCTGCAGCACGGCCACCCACACACACGTCAGCCCCCTGCACACGTCCCTGACTTCCAAGAAGCCCAGCAGGTCCGCCGAACCGATGCGGGCCAGCTCCGCCCGGCGCAGCGCGCGCGCGGCGGCGATGGCGCGCACCGGGTCGCGATGACGGGCGGCGGAGGTGATCAGGGCGCGGGCCACCGCGTCGGGTTCGGCCTCGAGCAGCTTGGGGCCGGCCGCCCCGTCGGCGTAACTCTGGATGACCCGCGGCACGCGCATCAACAGGCCCGGGACGTACGCCGACGTGCCCAGCACGTGCATCAGCCGCTTGGCCACCGCCGGCTTGTCTCGAAGCGTGGACAGATACCAGCTCTCCCCCGCCAGCGCCTCGGACAGCCGCCGGTAGGACAACAGCCCGGCGTCCGGGTCGGGCGCGTAGGACATCCAGTTCAGCAGCCGGGGCAGCAGCACCGACTGCACCCGGCCCCGGCGGCCGCTCTGGTTGACCAACGCCGACATGTGCTTCAGCGCCGTCTGCGGCCCCTCGTAGCCCAGCGCGGCCAGCTGCCGCTCGGCGGCCTGGGACGTCATGCCGTGCGCGATCTCCAGACCGGTCGGCCCGATCGACTCCAGCAGGGGCTGATAGAAGAGCTTGGCGTGCAGCTGCGACACCCGCAGGTTCTGGTGCCGGAGTTCCTCGCGCAGCACCCCGGCGGCGTCGTGCCGGCCGTCGGGCCGGATATGCGCCGCCCGCGCCAGCCACCGCACCGCCTCCTCGTCGTCGGCCTCCGGCAGCAGGTGGGTGCGCTTGAGCCGCTGCAGCTGCAGCCGGTGTTCGAGCAGCCGCAGGAACTCGTAGGAGGCGGTGAGGTTCGCCGCGTCCTCGCGGCCGATGTAGCCGCCCCGGCTCAGCGCGGCCAGCGCGTCCACCGTGGACGCGACGTGCAACGACTCGTCGCTGCGGCCGTGCACCAACTGCAGCAGCTGCACGGCGAATTCCACGTCGCGCAATCCGCCGCTGCCGAGCTTGAGCTCTCGGGCGCGGACGTCGGCGGGCACCAGCTGCTCGACGCGGCGTCGCATGGCCTGGACTTCGACCACGAAGTCCTCGCGCTCGCAGGCGACCCACACCATGGGCAGCAGCGCGGCCAGGTAGCGCTCGCCGAGCTCCTTGTCACCCACGGCAGCCCGGGCCTTGAGCAGCGCCTGGAATTCCCAGGTCTTCGCCCAGCGCTGGTAGTAGGCGATGTGCGACTCGAGCGTGCGGACCAGTTCGCCGCTGCGGCCCTCCGGGCGCAGTCCGGCGTCCACCTGGAAGAAGGCCGCCGACGCCACCTGCATCATCTCACCGGCCACGCGGGCGCTGAGCGGATCGGCGCGCTCGGCGACGAAGATGACGTCGACGTCGCTGACGTAATTCAGTTCGCGCGCACCGCATTTGCCCATCGCGATGACCGCCAGCCGCGGTGGGGTGCGGTTACCGCAGACGCTGACCTCGGCTACCCGCAGCGCGGCCGCCAGCGCCGCGTCCGCCAGGTCCGACAGCTGGGCGGCCACCATGGTGAACGGCAGCACCGGCTCGTCTTCGACGGTCGGGGCCAGGTCGAGCGCGGCCAGCACCAGCAGGTGGTCGCGGTACAGCGTGCGCAGGCGCGTCAGCGCCGAGCCCGGCCCGGCCGGCGCCTCGTCGACACACTGGGTGAACGCCGCGAGCAGTTGGTCGCGCGAGGGCAGGTTGGCGTTGCCGCGCAGCAACTTCCAGGACTGCGGATTGGCCACCAGATGATCGCCCAGGGCCAGTGACGAGCCGAGCACCGCGAACAGTCGACCGCGCAACGGGCTTTCGGCGAGCAGGGCGGCGCTGAGCTCGTCCCAGTCGGCGTCGGGGTTTTCCGAGAGCCGGACCAGGGTGCGCAGCGCGGCGTCGGGGTCCGGGGCGCGCGACAACGACCACAGGCGCTCGACGTAGGCGCGGTCGTCGCGGTCATACCAGCCCAGCTCCGTGAGCCGGTGGCTCGCCGGGGGATCGACCAACCCGAGCCGTCCGACACTCGGCAACCTGGGGCGCTGGGTCTCGGGTTTGGTCACGACCACGACCGTAGCGCAACCGGCCCGTCTGTCAGGTAAGACGGCGGCCTGCGAAGTAGCCGTGCGCTACAGCGAAAGGTACGTGCTCAGCTCGTAGGGCGTGACGTGACTGCGGTAGTTGGCCCACTCCGTGCGCTTATTGCGCAGGAAGAAGTCAAACACGTGCTCCCCCAACGTTTCCGCGACGAGCTCGGAGGCCTCCATCGCTTTGAGCGCGCTGTCGAGGCTGGTCGGCAGCTCGCGATAGCCCATGGTGAGGCGTTCCTCGGGGGTCAGGTCCCATACGTTGTCCTCGGCCTGCGGCCCCAGCACGTACCCTTTCTCCACCCCGCGCAGCCCGGCCGCCAGCAGCACGGCGAACGTCAAGTAGGGGTTGCAGGCCGAGTCGGGGCTGCGCACCTCGATGCGCCGCGACGACGTCTTGTGCGGGGTGTACATCGGCACCCGCACCAGGGCGGAGCGGTTGGCCGCGCCCCACGACGCGGCGGTGGGCGCCTCACCGCCGTGCACCAGCCGCTTGTAGGAGTTGACCCATTGGTTGGTGACCGCGCTGATCTCGGAGGCGTGCTCCAGGATGCCGGCGATGAAGGACTTGCCCACATCCGACAGCTGCAGCGGGTCGTCGGTGCTGTGGAAGGCGTTGACCTCGCCCTCGAACAGGCTCATGTGGGTGTGCATGGCCGAGCCGGGATGCTCCCCGAACGGCTTGGGCATGAAGGACGCCCGCGCGCCGTTCTCGATCGCGACCTCCTTGATGACGTAACGGAACGTCATCACGTTGTCGGCCATCGACAGCGCGTCGGCGAACCGCAGGTCGATCTCCTGCTGTCCGGGCGCACCCTCGTGGTGGCTGAACTCGACCGAAATGCCCATGAACTCGAGGGCCTCGATCGCGTTCCGGCGGAAGTTCGACGCGGAGTCGTGCACCGCCTGGTCGAAGTAGCCGGCGGAGTCGACGGGTACTGGCCTCGACCCGTCGTCGGCGCCGGGCTTCAGCAGAAAGAATTCGATCTCGGGGTGCACGTAGCAGGAGAAGCCGAGATCATTGGCCTTTTGCAGCTGGCGCCGCAGCACGTGCCGCGGGTCCGCCCACGACGGCGAGCCGTCCGGCATCGTGATGTCGCAGAACATCCGCGCCGAATGGTGGTGGCCGGAAGGGGAGGCCCAGGGCAGCACCTGGAACGTCGACGGGTCGGGGTTCGCCACGGTGTCGGATTCCGAGACCCGCGCGAAGCCCTCGATGGAGGATCCGTCGAAGCCGATGCCCTCTTCGAAGGCGCCCTCGAGTTCCGCGGGCGCGATGGCGACCGACTTGAGGAAACCGAGGACATCGGTGAACCAGAGCCGAACGAAGCGGATGTCCCGTTCCTCCAGCGTGCGGAGGACGAATTCCTTCTGTCGATCCATGACTCGACAGTATGCAATCGCTGTTAAATCCGTGTTACCAATGTTGTTCCAAGCCTGTTCAGAACACGTTGCGAACGCT
Source organism: Mycobacterium sp. (assembly GCA_031292665.1). Taxonomy (GTDB): domain Bacteria; phylum Actinomycetota; class Actinomycetes; order Mycobacteriales; family Mycobacteriaceae; genus Mycobacterium. The sequence goes on from JARLGR010000084.1 coordinate 8,314, forward strand.
ACGAACAGGCTGCTCAGGACGCGCACCGCAAGGACGCCGGCGGCACCGTCAGGTTGACGAAGTAGCGCACCACCGCGGTGTCGACGCACTCGTCGCCGTTGAACACAGCGGTGTGCTGGGTGCCGTCGTAGGTGATCAGCGGGGCGCCGAGCTGGCGAGCCAGGCCCACACCCGCCTGATACGGGGTGGCCGGGTCGTGGGTGGTGGAAACCACCACGACCTTCCCCGGCGCGACGCGCGGCGCGCCGTGCGGTGCCGACGTCGCGGGCACCGGCCAGAGCCCGCACAGGTCGCGGGGGGCGTTCCCGGTGAACTGCCCGTAGCTCAGGAACGGGGCGGCCTGGCGGATCCGCTGGTCGGCCGACACCCAGCTCGCCGAGTCCGTCGGCGAGGGGGCGTCCACGCACCGGACCGCATTGAAGGCGTCCTGGTCGTTGTCGTAGTGCCCGGCTTTGTCTCGCTGCTCGTAATCGTCGGCGAGCATCAGCAGGTCACCGGCGTCGGTACCGCGCTGCAGGCCGAGGAGACCGCTGGTCAGGTACTTCCAGCGCTGCGGAGTGTAAAGCGCGTTGATGGTGCCGGTGGTCGCGTCGGCATAGCTCAGCCCGCGCGGGTCCGACGTTCTGCCGGGCTTGGCGACCAGCGGGTCGACGAGGGCGTGATACCGGTTGACGAACTGGGCCGGGTTGGTGCCCAGGGGGCAGCCCGCCGAGCGGGCACAGTCGGTGGCGTAGTCGTTGAAAGCGGTTTGGAATCCCGCCATTTGGTCGACGTTCTCGTCCACCGGGCCGACGGTCGGGTCGATTGCGCCGTCGAGCACCATCGCCCGCACGTGGTCGCTGAACTTCTCCAGGTAGGCGGTGCCGAGTTCGGTGCCGTAGCTGAAGCCGAGATAGTTGATCTGGTCTTCGCCGAGCGCCCGGCGGACCATGTCCATGTCACGCGCGACGGACGCGGTGCCGACGTTGGCCAGGAAGCCGGTGCCCATCTTGCTCACGCATTGCTGGGCGAGCTGCCGGTAGAGCTGCTCGATGTGCGCCACACCGGCCGGGCTGTAGTCGACCATGGGCTCGCGCCGGTACGCGGCGAACTCGGCGGCGGTGCGGCACCGCAACGAGGGGGTGGAGTGGCCCACCCCCCGCGGATCGAAGCCCACCAGGTCGAAGTTGTTCATGATGTCGGAATCTTCGAGGTCCGACGCCATTCCTGCGACCATGTCGACCGCGGACGCCCCGGGCCCGCCCGGATTGACCAGCAGCGACCCGATGCGCTTCCCTTTCGCGGGCACACGGATGACCGCCAGCTTGGCTTGCGCGCCGCCGGGGGCGTTGTAGTCCACCGGGACCGAGACGGTGGAGCACCGCGCGCCATTCGGGACCTGCGCGTTCTGGCCGGCGTCAGTCAGGAATTGGCCGCAGCCGCCCCAGTTCAGCCCCGGCGCGGCGGCCTGGGGGGGAGCCGGCGCGGGAGTCTGGCCGGCGCCGGGCTCCGGCGTCGCCCCCGCCACCGGCAGTGCCCCCGCCGACTGCCCGGCGACCAACACCCCGAACGACAGCAGCGCTGAACTCAACGGTTTCAGGCGCGACATGGCTGTAGATCGTTGCACCCCCGGATAACCCGTGACAGCGCGAAACGGTTACGCCTTGGTCTCCATCCGCATACGCCGAGCGTGTCGTCACTGCGAAAATCAGCGGACGAA
>JARLGR010000085.1 GCA_031292665.1 Mycobacterium sp.
CGCCGTGCCGCCGGACGGGGGTGCCGGGCAACCAGATCGCGATGGCGGGCCTTCGTCGCACCGTGCTGGCGGGCGCGACGGTGACGGTCCACAGTGGCATAACGAAGGGCCAGGCGCTGAACAGGTTCGCTCGGCGGCCTCGGCTGCACGTGGGAGCACGACGCGCACCTCTACCTGCGCCGTGCACACGGCATCAACGCATTCCTCGGCGGCGCCGAGCGCTGGCTGCGTCGGGTCACCGCACTGACTCAGGCCGGCGTGCGACGCCGCCTGAGCATCGATCTCTCCGAGGTGGAGGGTCTGCGGCCGGAGATCGCCGCGGCCGTCGCCGAGATCGCCGCGCTCCCCGAAGAGAAACGGCAGGAGGCCCTGGCGCAGGCGGGGTTGCAGGCGCCGCACTGGCCGGCGCCGCACGGCCCCGCGGCGTCACCGGCCGAGCAGCTGCTGATCGACCAGGAGATGGCGGCGGCCGGGGTGGCGCGTCCGGATCTGGTCGTCGGATGGTGGGCGGCGCCGACCATCCTCGAGCACGGGACGCCGGAGCAGATCGAGCGCTTCGTGCCGGCCACCATGCGGGGCGAATTCCTTTGGTGTCAGCTGTTTTCCGAGCCGGGCGCCGGCTCGGACCTGGCGTCGCTGCGGACCAAGGCGGTGCGTGGTGACGGCGGCTGGCTGCTGACCGGGCAGAAGGTGTGGACGTCGGCGGCGCACAAGGCGCGGTGGGGCGTGTGCCTGGCGCGCACCGACCCGGACGCGCCCAAACACAAAGGCATCACCTACTTCCTGGTGGACATGACCTCGCCCGGCATCGAAATCCGGCCGCTGCGCGAGATCACCGGCGACTCGCTGTTCAACGAGGTCTTCCTGGACGACGTGTTCGTCCCCGATGACCTGGTCGTCTGCGAGGTGAACGACGGCTGGCGGTTGGCGCGCACCACGCTGGCCAACGAGCGGGTCGCGATGGCCACCGGCACCGCCCTGGGCAACCCGATGGAAGAGCTGCTCAACGTGCTCGCCGAACTCGACCTGGACGCCGCCCGACGGGACCGGCTGGGGCGGTTGATCGTCGCCACGCAGACCGGCGCGCTACTGGACCAGCGGATCGCCCAGATGGCCGTCGGCGGCCAGGATCCCGGGGCGCAGTCCAGCGTTCGCAAGCTGATCGGGGTCCGCTACCGGCAGGCGCTGGCCGAATACGCCATGGACGTCTGCGCCGGCGCCGGCCTCGTGCATAACCAGGCGGTCTACGACTTCCTCAACACCCGCTGCCTCACGATCGCCGGCGGCACCGAGCAGATTCTGCTCACCGTCGCCGCCGAGCGGCTGCTTGGTCTGCCGCGCTAGCGGGAAAGGCCTTTCGGCCATGCAGGCCGGGACTTGTGGCTGCTGACTGCCCGCGGAGACGCCCCTAGCGTTGGTTTCATGAGCAATAGCGCCATAGTCTCGACGGTAGTGGTGGCTTTCGTAGCCCTGCTGTTGTTGGGTGCCTCGATCCGCGTGGTGCAGCAGTATCAGCGCGGAGTCCACTTCCGCCTGGGCCGGGTGATCGGTGTTCGCGAGCCCGGGCTCCGGTTCATCATCCCGGTCATCGACCGGCTGTGGCGGGTGTCGATGCGCATCGTGACCATGCCGATCCAGTCGCAGGGCATCATCACCCGCGACAACGTCAGTGTCGACATCGCCGCGGTCGCCTACTTCCGCGTCATCGATGCCCGCAAGTCCGTCGTCGTCATCGAAAACGTCAACGCCGCCATAAATCAAATCGCCCAGACCACCCTGCGCAACGTCGTCGGGCAACACTCCCTCGACGAAGTGCTCGCCCAGACGGAGAAGATCAACGGCAGCATCCGTCAGATCCTCGACACCACCACGGTGGAATGGGGCGTGGAGGTCACCCTGGTCGAGCTCAAGGACATCCAGCTGCCCGACAGCATGAAGCGCGCGATGGCGCGCGAGGCCGAAGCCGAGCGGGAGAAGCGCGCCAAAATCATTGCCGCGGAGGGCGAAGCGCGCGCCGCCGCGGCGCTCGGCGAGGCATCCGACACCATGATGAGCCATCCGCTGGCCCTGCAGCTGCGAAACCTGCAGACCCTGCTCGAACTCGGGGTGGAGAAGAACACCACCATCGTTTTCCCCTCCCCGATGATGAGCGCGATCGGAGAGCTCACCAGCTTCCTGACACGCGAGACGGAAGCCGCGAAAACCCCTGCGCCCAGCGAGCTTTCACACATCTGAGCCTAAGTGGTACCGTCGAATGCGGCTTGGAACAGATACGCGGCAGCCAGACTGCGCCACGGGCGCCACCGCTCCGCCAAGGCGAGTACTTCTGGTTCCGAGGGCAGATGGTCCATCCGGTAGACCCGCTCAATCGCCTTGCGCAGGGCAAGGTCGCCCGGCAACATGACGTCCCGCCGGTCGAAGGCGATGATCAACATGCCGTGCACCGTCCACGGGCCGATCCCGGAGACCGTCGTCAGGCGTTTCTCTATCTCGCCGTCGGAGAGCAGCCGAAGTTCGTCGTCGCGCCATCGGCAGTCGGCGAAGTGCTGAGCGACTTCGCGCAGCGTCGCGACCTTGCGCCGCGACAGTCCCGTTTTGACCAGTTCCTCGGGCGCCGTGGCCAAGACGACGTCAGGTGTGGGCAATGCGCCGCCGAAGAGTCCGATCAGCCGCTCGAGAATGCGCCGGGTCGCACGAACGGAAAGCTGCTGACCGATCACCTGAAACACCAGCGCGCCAAAGGCATCCATCGGCGGCAGGTCCGCCAGCCAGGCTCGCGGGTCGAAGTCGGGGTGGGCGTCGATCAGGTGCGCCAGAATCGGGTCGGCCCTGCGCAGATCGGACTTTGCGCGATCACGCTCCGTGCCCGGCACCCATGCCTCCGGTAAACCGGCGAGATTGCCACCATGGTCGTGGATTACGAAATTTCACAACCATGGGCGGAATCTCGGTTGGCCTAGCAGTTCAGGAGAATGTCGTCTGCGCGCAGGTGGCGGGGGATGTGGTGTTGACCCCGGTGTAGACCACCTGGACGTGGGTGCACACGATGACGTTGACGTCGGTCTTGGGCTGACCGGTCGACCAGTCGGTCGAGTCGATGCGGCCGGTCGTCTGGTACTTGTCCGGCGGGCCCCCACCGAAGTACACGGTGGTGATCTCGTCGTTGCCCATCGCCTTCATGACCCGTTCGTATTGGCCGTTGGCGTGGGCGTCCAGGTACGCCATCCGGTTCGACGAGCGAATCTCGGTGGTCTGGCGGGCCCACAAATCGTTCGGGAATCCGCTGACGCCGTCAGGTGTGCGCATGCCGGCCCCGGCGGTGAAGTCGCAGTGGCCATCGGATTTGACGCAGTTGAGAAACATCTGCGTCTCCAACTGGTTGGGCCCGTCCAGCGGGAACAACGTGGTGGCGGTGTTGCTCGCCGCCCGCGCGAGGCCGGCGGGCACCAACGCAAGCATGGCTACGATGACCGCAATTCCCGCTACCGGTCGGACCATCTCGCTCCCCTTCCCGGTTAGCTGACCC
>JARLGR010000086.1 GCA_031292665.1 Mycobacterium sp.
GACGGATTCGTCGAGCTACCGTCGGCGCCCGGCCTGGGCTACCAGATCCGCTGGGACTACATCGAGAATCACCGACTCCCCGACACCCCGGTGGAACCCGTCGCGCCGCTGCACCCGCGGTAGTCAGTCGAACCTGATGAGCTGGCGCACGGCGAGGCCGTCGGCCAGGCGGTCCATCGCCGCGTTGATGCCGTCCAGCCGAATCGTCGACGACACCAGCGACTCCACCGGGAGTCGGCCCGACCGCCACAGCTCCACGAACCGCGGGATGTCGCGACTGGGCACCGCCGAGCCCAGGTAACTGCCGATCAGTGACCGGCCTTCGGCGACCAACCCCAACGGCGACAGGCTGATTCGGGCATCCGGTGGCGGCAGCCCGACCGTGATGGTGCGGCCGCCCGGGGCGGTCAGCGCGATCGCGGTTTCCAGTGCGGCGGGGTGGCCGACGGCCTCGACGACCACGGTCGCCTGCACGCCACCCTCGGCGGCCTGCTGCGGTGTGTACGTCTCGTGCGCGCCCAGGCGGCGGGCGGCCACCAGCTTGTCGGGCAACTGGTCGACGGCGATGACGCGAACGTCGTCATAGGTGAGGGCGGTGAGCACCGCCGCCATGCCGACGCCCCCCAACCCGACGACGGCGACCGACTGGCCAGGACGTGGGTCGCCGACATTGAGTACGGCGCCACCGCCGGTCAGCACCGCGCAACCCAGCAGCGCGGCGACGTCGGGTGGCACGTCGTCGGGCACCGCAACCGCACTGGCCCGGTTGACCACCGCGTGCGTCGCGAAGCCCGAGACGCCGAGGTGGTGATACACCCGGTGGCCTGCCCGGTCCAGCCGGATATCACCGCCCAGCAGCGTCCCGGCGGCGTTCGCCGCGCTCCCCGGCTCGCAGGGGGTCAATCCCTCGGTCGCGCACGCCGGGCAATGGCCGCACCGCGGCAGGAACACCAGCACCACCCGCTGGCCCACGGCGAGGTCGTGAACGGCGGCACCGACCTGCTCGACGATGCCGGCCGCCTCGTGACCGAGCAGCATCGGCACCGGTCGCACCCTGTTGCCGTCCACCACCGACAGGTCCGAGTGGCAGACGCCGGCCGCTTCGATGCGGACCATCACCTCACCGCCGCCGGGCGGATCCAGATCTAGGTCGACGACGTCGATCGGCCGGGATTCGGCGTAGGGCCGGGCAGCGCCGATCCGATCCAGCACAGCCCCCCGGATGCGAATCATGTTGAAATACAACCATGGCTTCGGACTCGCCGATTCCCTCGGTCCCGCGCGCACCGGAACACCTCACCAGCAACGATTTTCCGGTGCTGTGGCCGGTGGCAACCCGGTGGGCGGACAACGACATGTTCGGCCACCTCAACAACGCCGTGTACTACCAGCTGTTCGACACCGCGATCAACGCGTGGATCAACACGAGCACGGGCCTTGACCCGATCACCACGCCCGTGCTGGGCATCGTCGCCGAGTCCGGCTGCCGCTACTTCTCCGAACTGCACTTCCCGGAGAGCCTCGTTATCGGTGTGGCGGTGACACGCCTGGGCCGCAGCAGCGTCACCTACCGGCTCGGAGTCTTCCGACCGCAAGCAGACCGGGCGCAACCGATCACCGCGCTGGGGCACTGGGTGCACGTCTACATCGACCGGGGCAACCGCAAGCCGGTTCCCGTCCCCGACGCCATCCGCGCACTCCTGTCGACGGCCCGCGTGGATCCTTAACCACGAGATCGCGCTTACCGCCGCTTTTTTCGCCCTCCCCGTTATGCTTCGTCAGTGCCAGTTTTGAGCAAGACCGTCGAGGTCAGCGCCAACGCCGCGTCGATCATGGGCATCGTCGGCGACTTCGAGGCGTACCCGCAGTGGAACGAGGGGATCAAAGGCCTTTGGGTGCTCGCCCGTTACGACGACGGGCGCCCCAGCCAGCTGCGGCTCGACACCGACGTTCAGGGCATGCAGAGCACCTTCATCCAGGCCGTGTACTACCCGGGGGTTAACCAGATTCAGACGGTCCTGCAACAAGGTGACCTCTTCGCCAAGCAGGAGCAACTGTTCAGCGTGGTGGAGACCGGAATGTCGAGCCTGCTGACGGTGGACATGGACGTCGAGACCGCCATGCCGGTGCCGGCGCCCATGGTGAAGCAGTTGCTGAACAACGTCCTCGACCATCTCGCCGAGAACCTCAAGCAGCGCGCCGAGCAGCTCGCCGCCGATTAGGCGCGCCTCGGTTTCAGTCCTGATGGCGGCGACCCGCTTCGCCCGGCTTCGCCGCGCTTGCGATCGCCGCTAGTCGACGATCCCCATGCGGTCGCGCATCTCGGTCAGCCGGTTGGCCGCGTCGGTGAACTGCCAGACGGTGTGTTCGATCACGGCGCCGGCGTCCCGGCGGCGCAGCGCGGCGATCAAGTGCCTGTGGTTGTCGACCAAGGCCGCGCCCCAGTTCGGGTCGCCTGCGTACACCAGCACGGGCATGTAACGCGCCGCGTTGAGCAGGAACCAGGCCAGTTTGATCCGGCCGCTGGCGTGATTGAAGACGCGGTGAAAGGCGAACTCGATGCCCGCGATGGTCTCGGCATCGCCGGAGCCGACGGCCGCCGCGAGGGCGTCGTTGATGCGCTCGAGCTCGTCGATCTGGGCGTCGGTGATGCGGTCGGTGGCCGCGGCCGCCAGTTCCCTGGCGATGGTTGCCTGCAGCCAGAACATGTCCTGGATGTCCTGCCGGGTCAGCGGCAGCACGACGTGACCGCGGTGCGGCTCCAGCTGCACCATGCCCTCCCCGCGCAGCTTCAGCAGGGCCTCACGCACCGGGGTGATGCTCACCCCGAGTTCGGCGGCGGTCTCGTCGAGCCGGACGAACGTCCCCGCCCGCAGCGTCCCCGACATGATCGCCGCCCGCAGGTGACCCGCCACCTCGTCGGACAGCTGCGCCCGGCGCAGTGGTCGCCGGCTCCTCGGCTGCGTCGATATCGGTGCGTTCACGTCGGCTGCCAGGGCTTTCGGGGGCTTGTCAGGGGGCCGTTAAAGCCATAGTGTGACCCACACAACACTATGTTTTATCAAATATCAACCTGTCGCAAGCGGTGCGTGAGTGAAGGGGAGGTGTTGCGTTGACCGCGCAATTGGCCGGCCCCCCGACGCAGGCAGGGCGGGGCGGGAAACTAGCCCAAGACCAGCTGTACCGGGCCCGGCGGCAGAACTGGGTCAACCAACTGGAACGGCACGCGCTGATGCAGCCGGACGCGACCGCGCTGAGGTTCCTGGGAAACACGGTGACGTGGGCCGGGCTGCAGCGGCGGGTCGCGGCGCTGGCCGACGCGCTGAGCCGTCGGGGGGTCGGCTTCGGCGACCGGGTCATGGTCCTGATGCTCAATCGGACGGAATTCGTCGAGTCGGTGCTGGCCGTCAACATGCTCGGGGCGATCGCGGTCCCGCTGAACTTCCGGCTCACGGCGCCCGAAATCGCCTTCCTGGTCGAGGACTGCGAAGCGCGCCTGGTGATCACCGAACCGGTGCTGGCCCCGGTCGCCACCGGTGTCCGTGAAATCCGGCCGCTGCTGGAGACGATCGTCGTGGCCGGTGGTTCCACCGACGACAGCGTGCTCGGCTACGAAGACCTCATCGACGAACCCGGCGAATCCCACCAGCCTGTCGACATCCCGAACGACTCGCCCGCACTGATCATGTACACCTCGGGCACCACCGGCCGGCCGAAGGGCGCGGTGCTGACCCACATCAACTTGACCGGACAGACGATGACGGGGCTCTACACGACCGGCGCCGACATCAACAGCGACGTCGGTTTCGTCGGTGTCCCGTTCTTCCACATCGCCGGGATCGGCAACATCCTCACCGGGATCACGCTCGGCACGCCCACGGTGATCTACCCGCTCGGCGCTTTCGACCCGGCCCAGTTGCTCGACGTGCTGGCCGCGGAGAAGGTCACCGGCATCTTCTTGGTTCCCGCGCAGTGGCAGGCGGTTTGCGCCGAGCAGCGGGCACGGCCCCGCGACCTGAGGTTGCGGGCGATGTCGTGGGGGGCCGCGCCGGCGCCGGACGCGCTGCTGCGAGAGATGTCGGCAGTCTTTCCCGGAACCCAGATACTGGCCGCGTTCGGCCAGACGGAGATGTCGCCGGTGACCTGCATGCTGCTCGGCGAGGACGCGATCCGAAAGCGCGGATCCGTCGGCAAGGTGATCCCGACCGTCGCCGCCCGCGTGGTCGACGAGAACATGAACGACGTACCCGTCGGCGAGGTCGGCGAAATCGTCTATCGCGCGCCCACTTTGATGAGCGGCTACTGGAACAACCCGGAGGCCACCGCCGAGGCCTTCGCCGGTGGTTGGTTCCATTCCGGGGACCTCGTGCGGATGGACGAGGAGGGCTACGTCTGGGTGGTGGATCGTAAGAAGGACATGATCATCTCCGGCGGTGAGAACATCTACTGCGCGGAGGTCGAGAACGTTCTCGCCGGCCATCCCGGCATTTCCGAAGTCGCCGTCATCGGCCGCACCCACGAGAAGTGGGGCGAGGTGCCCATCGCGGTCGCGGCGGTCACCGACGAGGACCTGCGGCTCGAGCATCTGGCCGAATTCCTGGTCGAGCGGCTGGCGCGCTACAAGCACCCCAAGGCGCTCGAGATCGTCGACGCGCTGCCCCGCAACCCCGCAGGAAAGGTCCTCAAGACTGAGCTGCGGGTCCGGTACGGCGTCGTGAGCATTTCCGAAATACGTTCCGAAGCAAGCGATTCGGCCGCCGGCGAGGGGGGCTGACGGAAGCTGTAACGTTTGCCGGCTGTTGACGAAGGGTTAATTGTGCAGATGCGGTTCATACGTACGAGGCCATCGGGTAGATTCCTGTGGTCGCCGTTACTACCTGCGAGTAGGGAGCCCATGGTCACACACGTTGGGTCGGGGCGGGGAGGCGTACGAAACGATCCGCTGCGGCGCCGCGAGGCTGGCGATGCGGGTGCGAGGGGGGAGCGGTGACTTCGACGTCCACGGGGCGACGGGGACCCTACTTGGTCGGCTATTTGCGCGACCAGGTGCAGACGCCGCTGACCCTCATCGGTGGGTTTTTCCGGATGTGCGTGCTGACCGGCAGGGCGTTGTTCCGCTGGCCTTTTCAGTGGCAGGAGTTCATCCTGCAGTGCTGGTTCATCATGCGGGTGGCGTTCCTGCCGACCATCATGGTCTCGATCCCGCTGACGGTGCTGCTCATTTTCACGCTCAACGTCTTGCTGGCCCAGTTCGGTGCCGCTGACCTGTCCGGTGCCGGCGCGGCCATCGGCGCGGTCACCCAGCTCGGCCCCTTGACGACGGTGCTGGTGGTGGCCGGCGCCGGGTCGACGGCGATCTGCGCGGACCTGGGCGCGCGCACCATCCGCGAGGAGATCGACGCGATGGAGGTGCTCGGCATCGACCCCATCCACCGGCTGGTGGTTCCCCGGGTGATCGCCGCGACCCTGGTCGCCACGCTGCTCAACGGGCTGGTGATCACCGTCGGTCTGGTGGGGGGGTACCTCTTCGGGGTGTACCTGCAAAACGTCTCCGGCGGCGCGTACCTGGCAACCCTGACCACCATCACCGGCCTGCCCGAGGTGATCATCGCGACCATCAAGGCGGCGATCTTCGGCCTCATCGCCGGGCTGGTCGGCTGCTTCCGGGGACTGACCGTGCGGGGCGGCTCGAAGGGCCTGGGAACCGCCGTCAACGAGACCGTCGTCTTGTGCGTGGTCGCGCTGTACGCGGTCAACGTCGTGCTGACCACCATCGGCGTGCGGTTCGGAACGGGGCACTGACATGTCGAACGTTGCCGTACTGCGCGCCCGCTTTCCCCGGACGGTCGAGAACGCCAACCGCTACGGCGGCGCCGCGATCCGCGCGATCGACGACATCGGTCAGATGGCCTGGTTCGGCGCTGTGGCCGTGGGCCAGATTCCGCACGCGCTGCGCTACTACCGGAAGGAGACGCTGCGGCTGATCGCCCAGATCGGCATGGGCACCGGTGCCATGGCCGTCATCGGCGGCACCGCCGCGATCGTCGGGTTCGTGACGCTGTCCGGTAGCTCGCTGGTCGCGATCCAGGGTTTCGCGTCGCTGGGCAACATCGGCGTCGAGGCCTTCACCGGGTTCTTCGCCGCACTGATCAACGTGCGCATCGCCGCCCCGGTCGTCACCGGTATCGCGATGGCCGCCACGGTCGGCGCGGGGGCCACCGCGGAGCTGGGCGCCATGCGCATCAGCGAAGAGATCGACGCCCTGGAAGTCATGGGCATCAAGTCGATCTCGTTCTTGGCGACCACCCGGATCATGGCCGGGTTGGTCGTGATCATTCCGCTCTACGCGCTGGCGATGATCATGGCTTTCTTGTCTCCGCAGATCACCACGACCGTGTTCTACGCCCAATCTCACGGCACCTACGAGCACTACTTCCGGACGTTCCTGCGTCCCGACGACGTGTTCTGGTCGTTCCTCGAGGCGATCATCATCACCGTGGTGGTGATGATCACCCACTGCTTCTACGGCTACAACGCCGGCGGCGGGCCCGTCGGCGTTGGCGAGGCCGTCGGCCGGTCCATGCGGTTCTCGTTGGTCTCGGTGCAGGTCGTCGTTCTGGCCGCCGCGTTGGCGCTCTACGGCGTCAACCCCAACTTCGCTCTGACGGTGTAGCGCCATGACCTCACCGGCCAAGAGCCCCGCAAAGATCAATGCCCCGCGGAACCCGCCGTACAAGCTGGCCGGCGTCGCCTTGCTGGTGGTCGCCGCGGTCGTCCTGGTCCTGGTGTACGGGCAGTTCCGGGGGGACTTCACGCCCAAGACCAAGCTGACGATGGTGGCGTCGCGGGCCGGGCTGGTGATGGACCCGGGTTCGAAGGTCACCTACAACGGGGTGGAGATCGGCCGGGTCGCCAACATCTCCGAAACCGAGCGCGACGGCAGGCCGGCCGCCAAATTCACCCTGGACGTCTATCCCAGATTCCTGTCGCTGATTCCGGCCAATGTGAACGCCGACATCAAGGCGACCACGGTGTTCGGCGGCAAGTACGTGTCGTTGACGACGCCGAGGGACGCCCAGGGCAACATCATCTCGAAGGGACACCTGAACCCGCAGTCCGTGCTCGACGCCAGATCGGTGACCACGGAGATCAACACGCTGTTCCAGACGGTCACCTCGATCGCGGAGAAGGTGGACCCGGTCAAGCTGAACCTGACGCTGAGCGCGGCCGCGCAGTCGCTGGCCGGGTTGGGCGATAAGTTCGGGCAGTCGATCGTCAACGCCAACGCGATCCTCGACGACGTCAACCCGCAGCTGCCGCAGGCCCGCCGCGACATCCGGCAGTTGGCGGCGCTGGGCGACACCTACGCCAACGCGGCGCCGGATCTGTTCGACTTCCTCAACAACGCGGTGGTCACCGCCCGCACCATCAACCGCCAGCAGAAGGACCTGGATCAGGCCCTGTTGGCGGCGGCCGGATTCGGCAGCACCGGCGCCGACATCTTCGAGCGCGGCGGACCGTACCTGGCCCGGGGAGCCCAAGACCTGGTGCCGTCGGCCCAGCTGCTGGACACCTACAGCCCCGCCATCTTCTGCACCATCCGCAACTATCACGACGTCGAGCCCAAGGTCGCCGATTTCACGGGCGGCCACAACGGCTATGCGCTGGCAACAGACACCAAGCTGACATCAGGGGCTGGACTTCTTCTGTCTCTGCCGGGAATAGGCCTCACAGCTCTGTCGACGGGGCTCCTGGGCCTGGCCGGAATCGTTGGTGGGGCGCCGAATCCCTACATCTATCCGGAGAACCTGCCGCGGGTGAACGCTCGCGGCGGCGCGGGCGGTGCGCCGGGTTGCTGGCAGCAGATCACCCGCGACCTGTGGCCCGCGCCGGAGTTGGTCATGGACACCGGCAACAGCCTTGCGCCGTACAACCATTTGGAAACGGGTTCGCCGTACGCGATCGAGTACGTCTGGGGCCGCCAAGTAGGGGACAACACGATCAACCCATGAAAATCACCGGTACGGTCATCCGACTCGGCATCTTCTCGACGGTGCTGCTGCTCTTCACCGTGATGATCGTCGTGGTGTTCGGTCAGATGCGCTTTGACCGCACGAACGGGTATTCGGCGGAGTTCACCAACGTCAGCGGGCTGCGGGGGGGCCAGTTCGTCCGCGCCTCCGGGGTGGAGATCGGCAAGGTCAGTTCCGTCGAGGTGATCGACGGCGGCAAGCGGGCCCGGGTGAATTTCAGCGTCGACCGCTCGGTGCCGCTGTACCAGTCGACGACCGCGCAGATCCGGTACCTGGACCTCATCGGCAACCGCTACCTCGAGCTCAAGCGCGGCGAGGGGGAGGGAGCCGACCGCGTCCTGCCGCCGGGGGGTTTCATCCCGGTGGCCCGGACCACCCCGGCACTTGACCTCGACGCGCTGATCGGCGGCTTCAAGCCGCTGTTCCGGGCGCTGGACCCGCAAAAGGTCAACACCATCGCGACGGCGCTGATCACCGTCTTCCAGGGTCAGGGCGGCACCATCAACGACATCCTCGACCAAACCGCACAGCTGACCTCCCAACTCGGCCAGCGTGACCAGGCGATCGGTGAGGTCATCAAGAACCTCAACATCGTGCTCGACACCACGGTCCGCCACCGCCAGCAGTTCGACCAGACAGTCAACAACCTCGAGGTGCTGATCACCGGGCTGAAGGACCACGGCGACCAGTTGGCCGGTGGGACCGCGCACATCAGCAACGCCGCCGGCACGGTGGCCGACCTGCTCGCCGAGGACCGCGGATTGCTGCACAAGACCATCAACTATCTGGACGCGGTGCAGCAGCCGCTGATCGATCAGCGTGACCAGCTCAATGATTATCTCCACAAGTTACCGACTGGATTGAACATGATCGGGCGAGCCATCGGGTCCTACGGCGACTTCGTCAACTTCTATGCCTGCGACATCAGCCTCAAGACCAACGGGCTGCAGCCCGGTGGCCCCGTCCGCACGGTCCGGCTCTTCCACCAGCCGACGGGTAGGTGCACCCCGCAATGAGATCTCTGGAACCTCCCAACCGGGTGCGCATCGGGCTGATGGGCATCCTGGTGACGCTGCTGGTCATCGGCGTGGGTCAAAGCATCACCAGCGTCCCGATGCTATTCGCCAAGCCGTACTACTACGGGCAGTTCACCGACACGGGCGGCATCAGCAAGGGCGACAAGGTGCGCGTCGCCGGCGTGGACGTCGGGAAGGTGGAGGGCATCAACATCGACGGCGACCACATCACGCTGAAGTTCTCGATCGGCACGTCCTCCATCGGCACCGAGAGCCGGCTCGCGATCAAGACCGACACCATCCTGGGCAAGAAGGTCCTCGAGATCGAGCCGCGGGGCAACCAGGCGCTGCGGCCCTGGGGAACGTTACCGCTGGGGCAGAGCACGACTCCGTATCAGATTTACGACGCGTTCTTCGACGTGACCAAGGCCGCCACCGGCTGGGACATCGACACCGTCAAGCAGTCGCTGCACGTTTTGTCGGACACGGTCGACCAGACCTACCCGCACCTGAGCGCCGCGCTCGACGGGGTGGCCAAGTTCTCCGACACGATCGGCAAGCGCGACGAGCAGATCAAGCACCTGCTCGCCCAGGCCAACCAGGTCGCCAGCGTCCTGGGCGACCGCAGCGAACAGGTCGACCGGTTGCTGGTCAACGCGAAGACACTGCTGGCCGCATTCAACGAGCGCGGGCAGGCCATCGACGCCTTGTTGGCCAACGTCGCCGCGTTCTCCCAGCAGGTCAAGGGGTTGATCAACGACAACCCGAACCTGAACCACGTTCTCGAACAGCTGCGCGCGGTCAGCGACATCCTGGTGCAGCGCAAGGACGACCTGGCCGCGGGGCTCACTGAGGTCGGCAAGTTCCTGCCGTCGTTGAATGAGGCCATCGCGTCAGGACCGTTCTTCAAAGCGGTGGTGCACAACCTGCTCCCGGGTTGGCTTATACAGCCGTTCGTGGATGCCGCGTTCAAAAAACGTGGCCTCGATCCCCAAGACTTCTTGCGCAGCGCCGGGCTGCCGGCATACCGGTTCCCCGACCCGAATGGAACCCGTTTCCCGAACGGTGCGCCGCCGCCGGCACCGCCGGTCCTGGAGGGCACGCCGGATCATCCGGGACCGGCCGTACCGCCCGGATCGCCGTGCTCCTACACGCCAGCGGCTGACGGGCTGCCCCGGCCCGACAATCCGCTGCCGTGTGCGGGTGCGACCATAGGCCCGTTCGGTGGCCCGGGCTTCCCCGCGCCCGTCGACGTCTTGACGTCGCCGCCGAACCCGAACGGCCTGCCGCCCACGCCGGGCATCCCGATCGCGGGGCGGCCGGGTGACCCGCCGCCCGACGTGCCGGGCACACCGGTGCCGCTGCCGATGCAGGCGCCGCCGGGTGCGCGCA
>JARLGR010000087.1 GCA_031292665.1 Mycobacterium sp.
GTCACCGACGAGGTCGATCCCGGCGACATCATCGAATTCTGCCGTCGGCATCTGGCCGGATACAAATGCCCGCGAACCGTGGACTTCGTGCCGTCGCTCCCCCGCAACGCAAGCGGCAAGATCCTCAAAAACACGCTGCGCGAACCGTATTGGCGGGACCGCGCGAGGGGCATATGAGCGCGGGCGTCGCAAGCCGTGGCTGCGGCTAAGAGCGGTCAGAGACGTCCCTCGACGCGCAGGTCGGGATGCACCCAATCCGGCGAGCGGCGCTCCTTGAACGCGCGGAAGCCTTCCCGGGCCTCGGCGTCGGTGAGACTGCTGGTCATGCCGATGCGGTCGTACAGGCCGAGGTAGTTGTCGATGCTGGACTTGATGACGCCGCGGGCGCGCGGTGCGGTCCGGCAGCATTGCGCGAGCAGGCTTTTCGCATCGCCGAGCAGATCGTCGTGGGGCACGACTCTGGTGACGAGGCCCCAGTCGAGAGCTTCCTGGGCACCGAGGACCCGCCCGGTGAACATGAGGTCGCGGGTGCGCACGGGCCCGATGACCCGGGCGAGCATTTGGCTGTAATAGGTGTCGGCGTAGCCGCGGAACAACTCGGGGACGCGGAGGGTCGCCCGCTCGCTGACCACGGACAGGTCGCTGCACAGCGCGATCTGGAAGCCGCCGCCCTGGCACAGTCCGTTTACCGCCGAGATGATCGGCTTGCCCGAGGTGCGGACCGCGTCGAACGGGGTGACGTCCATGCCCAGCGCGGCGCCGAAGGTGATCCAATCGTCGACGCCTCCCCCGCCGCCCATGTCGCCACCGGGCGCGAAGACGTCGCCGGTCCCGGTGATCAGCAGACCGGCCAGATCCGGGTCTTCGTTGAGCCGGCCGACGGCGTAGCGGATCCCGAAGTACATCGCGGGGGTCAGCGCGTTACGCGCCTCGGGGCGATCAATGGTGCAGACGGCGATCGGCCCCTGGCGCTCGAACGTCAGGTAGGGGGTGCCCATCCAATCGCCGTCGGGCGGGCGGGGGGTGCTGTTCGATGTCGCCACGGGGCTCCTCTCACACGGGCACCTTCATCGGTGCCACAGTGGGCGCGTTCACACAAAGGGCAGCGTGGCACTCGCGGATGTCTGGGATACGTCGGCGACCACAGCGGCGAGTTTGCTTTGCAGCGTGGCCGTGGCATCTCCCACCGGTTTGTCGCAGAAGCGGCAGTGCGTGGTGAACCGCGGCTGATCGTCTTCGTCCGGCCAGAAGCGGCGCGGGCCAACGGCGACCCCGGGGTCGTACATAACGGCCTGGTGCGGTGCATCCTTGAGGATCCTGCCCACGGGATGGGACTGCGGGCATTCGAGTTTCAGCACGCCAACGCCTTCTTGATTGCCTACCATCGCTCACCGCCTTCTACGAAATTCATCAACGTCGGCTGTCCCGACGCGGCGCGCTGACCAACCACGCCCACACGATGACACCCTCCAGCGCAAGCCCGGCTCCGACAAATCCCCACTGCACCGCAGACATCTGACGATGACAGCAGTAGTCATTGGCATGCGCAAGATGTATTTGAGTTTGGTTGTCAGTGTTCGTCGGTCGGAGCGGGTTCGACGCTGGCCAACTCGGTGAGGCCGCTGATGGTGAAAACGCTCATCAGGAGCGGGCGGGCGATGAGGTGGATCTGCTCGGCGTGGACGAACAGGGCGTTGATGGCGGCGCTGTCCAGGTACTCCACAGCGCTCAGGTCGACGGTCAGGGTCTCACCACTGCCAGCGGTCTCGGTGACGGCCGTGCCGAGGGCTTGAGTAAAGGTGTCGATGTTGCTCAGGTCGATTTCCCCGGCTGCGGCCAGCACGAGTTTTCCGTTGTTGCGGCGCGCGGTGTCGAGAGTGAGCAATGTGGGCATCAGGCGATCCTCGCGGATAGGTGGACTGTCGTGCCGGCGGTATCGGGGTGGATCGCGACGTCCTGCATGAGCGCTCGCATCAGCCTGATGCCCCGGCCGCGTTGGGATTTGACAGCAGTTTCTGGCGTCTTCCACGAGCCGGTGTCAGCAATGGTCAACTGCACCCGGTCGACACGCCAAGACACAGGTGGAGCGGATTGCCGGCGGAAACAAGCCGGCCATCATCGACCGCACCGATGGGTTGCGGGTGGCTCCGGCCAACTCCAGCGCCCGGTTCACTATGAGTTGCAGTGGCCCGGTCTGTGGGTCGCCGGACAGTAGCGCGGTCGTGATCTGGCGGCTGGCCTTCGTCCATTTCGCGGATTCGCGTTCCCGCTCGAAGAGTCGAGCGTTGTCGATGGCGACCGCCGCCGCCGAGGCCAACGCCCGTACGGCGCCCTCCTGGGAGCTGGAGAACACGCGGCCCGGCCGGTCGTCGGCCAGGTAGAGATTGCCGAAGTCGGCTGCCCGGACGGTGATCGGCATTCCGAGCAGTGCCCGTAGGTGCGGGCCGTGTGCGTGCAACTCGCCGGCCGGGTGACGGGCACTCAAGTCGTCGACGCGCAGACCGTCACCAACCGACACGTCGCCGAGCCGCCGCGCTGTGTCGTCGTCGATGCCCGCGTGGATGAAAGAGACCATGGTGCCTTCGGGCCCGCGTATACCCAGTGCTCCGTAGCGGGCGCGGTCAGCTCCATCGCCGCATCGACGGTTCTATGCAGCGTGACATCCAGGTCCAGATCGGCACCGATCTCGACGATCACCTGCACCAGTTGTTCCATCTGGTCGCGAGCCGCCCGAAGCTCGTCAACCTGCTCATGCATGCGGGTTTCGAGCTGGTGCCGGCCCATGCCGGTGAACGCGGACTCCCCCCGGTCACTGTCCATAAATTCCAACCTAATCGGTCGGATGGCCGACCATTTCGGTCGGTGTCATAGCGGCGGGTCGGTGGGCCCGGCCGCGACCCGCGGGCATCCGGCCTTACGCGAATTGGGTGGTCCCGGATGGGATCGTAGCGCTCGTAAGTCCCTACGGCCCGCCGCGGGAATTCGCTTGCGAGCCTGACGATTCGCTAGTGATCGGCAGCGCTCCTCCTGTACATCAGAACCGTTACCGCGACGGCCGCTCCGCGCTGAGCCGTCGCCCGGTGACGGTCTGCGGCACAATCTGGAGCCACACGTTGTGGATGCCGGCTGCCCACGGCTTCGGGAAGTGGCCATCCATCGCCCGCAGCAGCGCGGGAACCCTTTCCGGGTCGACCTCTGCGCCGGCGCCTCGGACCAGGACGCTCCATGCGGATTTCTCGTCCTCGTCGACATGGTCAACCTCGAAGGCGAGCATCGGTTGCTGCATCGCCGCTTGTTTCGCGCCACCCTCGACGCGGAAGACGATGTCGCGTCCGGCCATGGCATAGTTGACGGGCACGGCGAGCGGTCCGAGGTCATCGTGATACACGAGTCGCCCGACGCGTGCGGCAGCGAGCAGCCGGAAGCATTCGTCGGGTGAGAGGTCTTCGAGCTCGCGTTGCGCCATGATGCGATTTTCGTCGGCGCGCACAGACCGCCGCCATGGCCGAAGGTCCCATCTCTGCACCTGGGATGTCCCATGGACTGCGACCACGGCGCCCCGACTCGATTTGCCGATGGCATTTGGCACGTTATCGACCGTATTCCCCACCCGTGTGGCTCCGCCGAGAAGGGATCGTTCCGCAGGTGGCCGCGCTCCAGGGACGGCGGCGTCGGTCGCTGCCCCGGGTTTGCCTTGGCGGTCTATGCCGAGGAGCTGCGCCGCTCGCCGTCGGAAGATCAGCCGCACCTGGTCGCCGCCCTGGACAGGGTGACCCGCGAGGTCGGCGGGGTGAGCAAGGTGCAGAAGGCTACGTGCGGCCACGACACAGCGGAGGCTAATCGCGAGGGCGTTGGGTGAGCAGCTTGCCGCCGTACGAAAATATCTTTGGGGGGTCCAGCCCTGGGTTCACGGCCGGCGCGGATCCCGCATTCCCGGCGTCTGGGCGGTCTTGCCCCACCCCCAGGACTCCGGTGCCACTTTTAGCGAAGAAGGTTCTCGGGGCGACTTCGCGATATATCAGCCCGGCAGCACCGAGTACGGTTGTCTTGCCCCCGCCATTAGGTCCAACCAGTGCAGTAACGGGAAAATCAAACGTCACTTCTCGGTCGGTAAAGCCACGAATTCGCTTGAGGACTAAACTTCTTACGTATTTCCCGTAACTTCCCTTGGAGACCTTTTCCTCAAGAGCAATGATCTTGCTGTCACGAATTTCACTCTTGAACTCGCTCACTTTTCCCAACGCTCCTTAGCACGTAACGAGATTGGCCGCGGCCAACACTACTGGGGACCACTGCGGCGTGCGACGACTATCCAGCCTCGCGGGACCGTTCCGCGATGGCCGACCGTCGAGCGCCCAGAGCGCATCGGCGGTACGGCGGCCCAACGCTAATCTGCGGGAT
The DNA here is from genome assembly GCA_031292665.1 of Mycobacterium sp. GTDB lineage: Bacteria > Actinomycetota > Actinomycetes > Mycobacteriales > Mycobacteriaceae > Mycobacterium. Next base: position 4,402 of record JARLGR010000087.1, read on the forward strand.
TGTCAGCCGGTGAAAGCCGCTTGATACGCCCGGGCGGCAGTCGGCTTCAGGTCGCCCGTGACCCGCAGCAGCAGGTTCCCCTTCACCGTCAGGTACGCCAGGGGAGCATTAGCTGGCGTTGTGTCGGGCTCGTCGTCGGTGACCAGGACGCTCGACGGTCGAGGTTGCCGGGGTGTCTCCGGTGAAATCGTGGAGAAACACTCGATGGCTTTGCCGCGTTGTGGTCAACTTTAACCGGGTGGTCTGGCACTGGCCGGATTGTCATGACCTGTTTGGAGGTTTGGGATGTCGTTTGTGTTGGCACTGCCCGAGGTGCTGGGCTCGGCAGCATCGGATTTGGCCAGTCTCGGTTCGACGATCCAAGCGGCTAACGCGGCCACGGCGGCCCAGACTACGGGGGTGCTGGCCGCAGCCGGGGATGAGGTGTCGGCGGCAATTGCGACGCTGTTTGCCACCCACGGTCAGGAGTTTCAGGTGGTCAGCGCGCAGGCGGCGGCGTTTCATGACCAGTTTGTGCAGGCGTTGAACTCGGCTGGGGGCGCGTATGCCAGCGCCGAGGCCGCCAACGCCTCGCCTTTGCAGCCTGTGGAGCAGGCTCTGCTGAGCGCGATCAATGCGCCCACGGAAGCGTTGTTGGGGCGCCCGCTGATCGGCAACGGCACCAACGCGGCCCCGGGGACCGGGGCAAACGGCGGCGCCGGCGGGATCTTGTGGGGCGACGGCGGCAACGGTGGGTCCGCCGGCAGCTCTACTGAGGCCGGCGGTAACGGCGGGGCGGCCGGGCTTTTCGGCACCGGCGGGTCCGGCGGCGCCGGCTGGAGCGGCACCGGGAGCCCCACCGACGGCGGGGCCGGCGGTCGCGGCGGCCTGCTGTTCGGTGCCGGCGGCACCGGCGGGATCGGCGGCAGCACCGCCTCGACTGAAA
>JARLGR010000088.1 GCA_031292665.1 Mycobacterium sp.
CGCCGCCGGCCAGCGCCAGGTCGCACTCGCCCGAGCGCAGTGACTGCACCGCCATGTGCAGCGCCACCAACGACGACGAACACGCCGTATCCACCGACACCGCCGGGCCCTCCAACCCCAGCACATACGACACCCGCCCCGACGCCACGCTTGACGACTGACCGGTCAGCCGGAAGCCTTCTACCCCTTCGGCTTGGGACATTCCGTAAGCCTGCGTCATCACCCCGGCGAACACGCCCGTGGCGCTGCCCTGCAACCGGGTGGGGTCAATCCCGGCCCGCTCCAACGCCTCCCAGGAAAGTTCCAGGAACATGCGTTGTTGCGGATCCATCGCCAAAGCCTCGCTGGGCGCGATGCCGAAGAACGCCGGGTCGAAATCCGCTACACAGTCCACGAAGCCGCCGGCGCGCGTGTAGCAGGTCCCGGCGACGTCGGGATCCGGGTTGAACAGCCCGGCCAGGTCCCAGCCGCGGTCGGTCGGGAACTCGGAGAGCACGTCGCGGCCCTCGACCAGCATGTCCCACAGGTCGTCGGGGGAATTCACCCCACCGGGATACCGGCACGACATGCCGACGATCGCGATCGGGTCGTCACCCGCGGCGCGAACCGAGGGTGTGTGCTTGATTTCCAGTGGAACGCCGGCGAGTTCGGCGCGCATGTAGTTGGCCAGCCCGTTCGGGGTCGGGTAGTCGAAGATGAGCGTGGGTGAAAGCGACAGCCCGGTGGCTGTTTTGAGCCGGTTGCGCATCTCGACCGCGGTCAGCGAGTCGAAGCCCAGTTCCTGGAAGGCCTTGTCCGGGTCGATGGCCTCGGGGGTGATGTTGCCCAGCACGGTGGCGATGTGGGAGCGCACCAGCTCCAGCAGGACGGCGTGTTGTTCGGAGTCGGACAGCCCGTGCAGGCGTTGCGCCAGGGCCGATTTCGATTTCGCGGCGGTCAGCGACTCGTCGACCCGACGCCGAGTGGGTGAGTTGAGCAGATCGGCAAACATCGGTGGGACCGCAACGGCGTGGGCCCGCAGCGCGGTGAGGTCGATGCGGGCGGCCGCGAGGAATGGCTCGTCGACGATCAGTGCGGTGTCGAACAATTCCAGCGCCTCGTCCGAGGACAGGGCCAGCACGCCGTCGCGTCCCAGCCGCGCCCGGTCGGCGGCGTCCAGGGCGCCGGTCATGGTGCTGGCCTGATCCCACAGTCCCCAGCCCAGCGACATCGCGGGCAGCCCGAGCGCCCGCCGGTGCAGGGCCAACCCGTCCAGGAAGGTGTTCGCCGCGGCGTAATTGGCCTGGCCGGTCGAGCCCACCAGCCCGGCCATCGACGAAAACATGACGAAGGCCGACACATCCAGGTCGCGGGTCAGCTCGTGCAGGTTCCAGGCCGCGTCGACCTTGGCCCGCAGCACCGCGTCGATGCGCTCGGGGGTCAGTGACGTCACGACCGCGTCGTCAAGCACCCCGGCGGCGTGAATGACGGCTGAAAGCTTTTGCTGCGCCGGGATATCGGCAACCACCTTGGCCAACGCCGCCCGATCCGCCGCGTCGCACGCCACCACCCGCACGTGGGCCCCGGCAGCTTCGAGTTCGGCCACGAGCTCGCCGGCCCCCGGCGCGTCCGCACCGCGCCGGCTCAGCAGGACCAGGTCGCGCGCACCGTGGCGGGTCACCGCGTGGCGCGCCAGCGCAGAACCCGCCATCCCGGTGCCGCCGGTGATCAGTACGGTGCCCGCTGCCCACGCGTCCGGCATCACCATCACGACCTTGCCGACATGGCGGGCCTGACTCAGATACCGCAGCGCCGCCGGCGCCCGACGGATGTCGAACGTCGTCACCGGCAGCGGCCGCAGCACCCCGGCGTCGAACAGTTCGGCCAAATCGAGCATGTACTGGTGCATCCGGGGACGCCCGGGTTCGAACAGGTCGAAGGCGCGGTAGCGGACGCCGGGGTACTCCCGCGCGATGACACCGGGATCGCGGATGTCGGTCTTACCCATCTCCAGGAAGATCCCGCCGGGCGCGACCAGCCGCAGCGATGCGTCCACGAATTCACCGGCCAGGGAGTCCAACACCACATCGAAGCCGCGCCCACCGGTCACCGCCCGGAACTTGTCCTCGAATTCCAGGCTCCGCGAATCCGAGATGTGCTCCTCGTCGAAGCCCATGGCCCGCAACGTGTCCCACTTGCCGCGGCTGGCCGTGACGAACGCCTCCAGGCCCAGGTGCCGGGCCAACTGCACCGCGGCCATGCCCACCCCGCCGGCGCCGGCGTGGATCAGTACCCGCTGCCCGGGCTTGACGTCGGCAAGTTGTACGAACGCCATCCACGCGGTGGTGAACACGGCCGAGATGGCGGCGGCCTCCGCGTAAGACCAGTCCGCCGGCTTGGGCAGCAGGAGCCGGACGTCGCCGGCGACCAGCGTGCCGCTGCCGTCCGGGAAGAACCCGAACACGGAATCACCGACCGCGAATTCGGTGACGCCGGGACCGACTTCCACGACCACACCGGCGCCCTCGCCGCCGAGCAGCGCATCGTGGGTGAACATGCCGAGGATGATCATGATGTCGCGGAAGTTGGCGGCGATCGCGCGCATGGCCACCCGAACCTGGCCCGGCTCCAGTGGCGCCGCGGCGTTGGGCACCGGCTCCAACCGCAGGTTCTCGAAGGTGCCCGCGCTGCTGATGCCGAGCCGCCACGGACCGTCGCCGGGGGGCGTCAAGATACCGCTCAGGGCGCTGCTGCCGTGCACCCGCGGCGTGTAGACCGTTCCGCCGCGCAGCGCCACCTGCGGCTCACCGACCGCAAGCACCGCGGCCACGGCCGCATCATCCAGCGGCGCATCGGAATCGGCGAGCACGATCCGGCCGGGATGCTCGGTCTGCGCCGATCGCACCAACCCCCACACCGCCGCGCCCGCCAGGTCGATGACGTCCTCCCCCGCCAGCGCCATCGCGCCGCGGGTCGCCACCACCAGGACACCGGAGTCGCGGTCCGTCACCCAGGACTGCACGGCGGCCAGCGCCTGGTGCGTTCGCCCGTAGGTGCCGGCCACCGGGTCTTCCTCTCCGGCAATGGATTCGAAGACTTCGTACGACGGGGGGTCACCGCCGGCGGCCGCCGGTGTCTTCGCGGGTGACCAGTCCAACTCGAAGAGCCGGTCGGGACCCGAGCCCGACACCGCCGCGCGCAACTGCTGCTCGGTCACCGGGCGGGCCGCCATCGACGCCACCGACAGCACCGGCAGACCCAACCCGTCGGCCAATTCGATTGACACCGCAGATGTTCCGGTCGAGCCCGTCGGCGCGATTCGCGCCCTTATTGTTGACGCACCCGCGGCATGCAGCGACACCCCCTGCCAGGAGAACGGCAGAACCACGTCGGTGGCGTCGGGATGGGCCATCACCGCCGCGTGTAACGCCGCATCCAGCAGCGCCGGATGCATGCCGAATCCGCTCACTCCCCCGGCCGCGTCGGGCAGCTTGACTTCGGCGAAGATCTCGTCGCCGCGGACCCACATCGCGGTCAAGCCCCGAAACGCCGGACCGTAGCCGTACCCGTTGGCCGCCAACCGCTGATAGCCGTCGGCCACGTCCACCGCGACCGCGCCGGGGGGCGGCCACACCGACAAATCGGCGGCCGGCTCGACCGAACCGGGGCTCAGCGCACCTTCGGCGTGGCACACCCAGCCGGCGTCGGCGTCGGCCCGCGAAAAGATCGAGAGCGTGCGCTGACCGGTGTCGTGACCGGTGTCCATGGCGGGACCGACGACCACCTGCACCGCAACCGATCCCGAGGGGGGCAGCAACAACGGCGCCTGCAGCGTCAATTCGTCGACCGCCGAGCATCCGACCTCGTCGCCGGCGCGGATCGCCAGCTCCACGAATCCCGTGCCCGGGAACACCACCGTCCCGGACACCGCGTGATCGGCCAACCACCCCTGCGCGGTGGACGATAACCGGCCCGTCAACACCACCCCGCCGGAAGCCGGCAGCTCCACCACCGCGCCCAGCAGCGGGTGCTCGCCGGCCGCGAGGCCCAAGCCGGCCGCATCGGCTCCCGCACCATCGCCGGACAGCCAAAACCGCCGACGGTCAAAGGCGTACGTCGGCAGCTCGACGAATTGCGCGCCATCCAGCACGCCACGCCAATCAACGTTCACACCGGAGACGAACGCGGTAGCGGCCGACATCAGGAAACGCTCCAGCCCGCCGTCGTCGCGGCCCAGGGTCGGAATGACGGTGGGCTCGGTGTCGCCGGCGGCGCAGTCGTGGGCGGTGTCCTCGATCCCGGCGATCAACCCGGGGTGCGGGCTCGACTCGATGAAGATGCGGTACCCGTGTTCGCACGCGCTGCGCACCGCCTGGTCGAACTGCACGGTCTGCCGGATGTTGCGATACCAGTAGCCGGCATCCAAACCGGCGGTGTCCATACGGCTTCCGGCCACCGTCGAGAAGAACGCGGTGCGCGTGGAGTGCGGCTCGATGCCACCCAGAACCTCGATGAGCTCATCGCGGATCGCCTCGACCTCCGCCGAATGCGAGGCATAGTCCACGTCGATGCGGCGGGTGCGCAGATCCTGGGCGGCGCAGGTCTCGATCAGTGACTCCAGGGCGGCCACTTCTCCCGACACCACGACCGCCGAGCGTCCGTTGACGACGGCGATGCCGAGCCGACTGCCGTACGGCGCCAGCAGTTCCCGGGCCCGCTCGGCGCCGCAGGCGATGGACACCATGCCGCCCGGCCCGGCCAGCGCCGTCAGCAACTTGCTGCGCAGCGTGACCACCTTCGCCGCATCGCGCAACGACAGCGCCCCGGCGACGTACGCGGCGGCGATCTCGCCTTGCGAATGGCCGATCACCGCGTCCGGACGCACCCCGACCGACTTCCACAACTCGGCCAGCGACACCATCACCGCAAACAGCGCCGGCTGCACCACGTCGACGCGATCCAGGCCGGGGGCACCGGGCGCGCCGCGCAGGACGTCGGTCAGGGACCAGTCGACGAATTCCGCGAAAGCCTCTTCGCAGGCCTGGATCTGCGCGGCGAATGCCGGTGCGGTGTAGAGCAATTCGATACCCATGCCCAGCCATTGCGAGCCTTGGCCGGGGAAGACGAAGACGGTTTTGCCCGCGGGTGCGGCGGTGCCGCGGATCACCGACCCGACGTCGCCGACATCACTGCGCGCCAACTCGTCCAGCCCGGCCAGCAACCGA
>JARLGR010000089.1 GCA_031292665.1 Mycobacterium sp.
ACGACTACGCCGACCGCAAGAACGGCCGTCAGCCGATCAAACCGATTCACCCGGAGCTCGAGGAGCCGCTGCGCGAGATCCTTTCTGAGACCTACGGTCTGATCGTCTACCAAGAGCAGATCATGTTGATCGCCCAGAAGGTGGCCTCCTACACGATGGGTAAGGCCGACGCGCTGCGCAAGGCGATGGGCAAGAAGAAGCTCGAGGTGCTGGAGGCGGAGTACAAGGGCTTCTACGAAGGCATGACCGCCAACGGTTTCTCCGATCGCGCGGTGAAAGCGTTGTGGGACACCATTCTTCCGTTCGCCGGTTATGCGTTCAACAAATCGCATGCGGCCGGCTACGGACTGGTCTCCTACTGGACCGCCTACCTCAAGGCCAACTATGCCGCCGAGTACATGGCCGGCCTGTTGACCTCGGTGGGCGACGACAAGGACAAGGCCGCTGTGTATTTGGCCGACTGTCGCAAGCTGGGCATCACCGTGTTGCCGCCGGACGTCAACGAGTCCGGCCTGAACTTCGCCTCGGTGGGTGCCGACATCCGCTACGGGCTGGGCGCGGTGCGCAACGTCGGCGCCAACGTCGTGGGCTCGCTGATCCAAACCCGCAGCGGCAAAGGCAAGTTCACCGACTTCTCGGACTACCTGAACAAGATCGACATCTCGGCGTGCAACAAGAAGGTCACCGAGTCGCTGATCAAGGCGGGCGCCTTCGATTCGCTCGGTCATGCCCGCAAGGGTCTCTTCCTGGTGCACACCGACGCCGTCGACTCCGTGCTGGGTACCAAGAAGGCCGAGGCGATGGGGCAGTTCGACCTGTTCGGCGGGGACGACGGGTGTACCGAAGCCGTGTTCACCATCAAGGTGCCCGACGACGAGTGGGAGGACAAACACAAGCTGGCCCTGGAGCGGGAGATGCTGGGCCTGTACGTCTCGGGGCATCCGCTGAACAAGGTGGCGCACCTGCTCACCGCTCACGTCGACACCAACATCCCGGCCATCCTGGACGGCGACATCCCCAACGAAACGCAGGTGCGCGTGGGCGGCATCCTCGCCTCGGTGAACCGGCGGGTGAACAAGAACGGAATGCCCTGGGCATCGGCGCAATTGGAGGACCTCACCGGCGGAATCGAGGTGATGTTCTTCCCGCACGCCTACTCGACCTACGGCGCCGACATCGCCGACGACGCGGTGGTGCTGATCAACGCCAAGGTGGCGGTCCGGGACGACCGGATTTCCCTGATCGCCAATGAGCTTGTGATTCCGGACTTCTCGACCGCCCAGGCGGACCGCCCGCTGGCGGTCAGCCTGCCCACCCGGCAGTGCACCGTCGACAAGGTGAGCGCGCTCAAACAGGTGCTGGCCCGCCATCCCGGCACGTCACAGGTGCACCTGAGGCTGATCAGCGGCGACCGGATCACGACCCTCGAACTGGATGCGTCGCTGCGCGTGACGCCGTCGCCGGCGCTCATGGGTGACCTCAAGGCGCTACTCGGCCCGGGCTGCCTGGGCGCGTAGCGCGACGCCGAAGTCTGAGAAACCCGCCCGGTGGCCGCCGGCGCGGTTGTATGGTGTTCCGCTGACGGACGGAAGGGTCGGCGATGAACTTTTCGATACTGCCGCCGTAGATCAATTCGGCACTGATGTATGCCGGTGCCGGGTCGGAGCCCCTGTTGGCGGCCGCGACGGCCTGGGACGGGCTGGCCGCCGAGCTGAGCGCCGCCGCCGCGTCGTTCGGCTCGGTGACGTCGGGGCTCGCGGCCGGGGTGTGGCAGGGTCCGGCTTCGGCGGCGATGATCACGGCGGCCCGCCCCTATGTCGGCTGGCTGAGCACGGCGGCGACGCACGCCGAGCAGGCTGCCGGCCAGGCCAGGTCCACCGTGGTCGCCTACGAAACGGCCTTCGCCGCGACGGTGCCCCCGCCGTCGGTCACCGCCAACCGGACGAACGTGCTGTCGTTGGCGGCAACCAACGTGTTCGGGCAAAATGCCCCGGCCATCGCGGCAGCCGAGGCCGAGTACGAGCAGATGTGGGCGCAGAACGTGGCCGCGATGGTCGGCTACCACTCCGGCGCCTCCACCGCGGCCGCGCAGCTGACCTCGTCGCAGCAATCGTTGCAGGCGCTGCTGGGCCAGCAGGGGCTCAACTTGGGTCTGGGCAACACCGGCAGCTACAACCTGGGCGGCGGCAATACCGGCAACACGAACGTCGGCAGCGGCAACCGCGGTAGCGACAACCTGGGTAGCGGAAATACCGGCAACACAAACCCGGGCAGCGGGAACACCGGCAATCTCAACCTGGGCAGCGGCAACCGCGGCAACTACAACCTGGGCAGCGGCAACGGGCCGGGGAACGGAACCAAACCGAGCAACTTCAACCTGGGCAGCGGAAACACCGGCAGCAACAACCTGGGCAGCGGAAACATCGGGAACACCAACCTGGGTAGCGGAAACGTCGGCAACGCGAACTTCGGCAACGGAAACAGCGGTAACAACAACGCCGGCAGCGGGAACCACGGCAGCGGCAACCTCGGCTTCGGCAACGACGGCGGCGGCAACTCGGGTTCCGGGAACAACGGCAACAACAACATCGGCTCCGGGAACACGGGCAGTGGCAACATCGGCTTCGGCAACCACGGCAACGGGGACATCGGCTTCGGGCTCACGGGCAACAATCAGGTGGGCTTCGGCGGCTTGAACTCGGGCACCGGAAACATCGGTTTCGGTAACTCGGGCAGCGGCAACATCGGCTTCTTTAACTCGGGCAACGGCAACGTCGGCTTCGGGAACAGCGGCAACGGCAACACCGGCTTCTGGAATTCGGGCAGCATCGACACCGGTTTCTGGAATTCGGGTGCGACAAACACCGGCTTCGGGAACGCGGGCTCGGCAAACACGGGCAGCTTCAACGCCGGCAGCTTCAACTCGGGCAACTTCAACGCGGGGTACTTCGACGTGGGTAGCTTCAACACGGACGTCGGAGACACCGGCTTGTTCAACTCGGGCGCAGCAAACACCGGGTTCTTCAACTCGGGCGTCGTCAACTCGGGCAGCTTCAACTCGGGCGGCACATTGACGATCGCCGGCAACACGGGCTTCTTCAACGCGGGTGATACGAACACGGGCTTCGGGAATTCGGGCTCCACCAACACGGGCGGCTTCAACTCGGGCAGCCTCAACACGGGCTTCGGCGACACCGGCACCCCGGCTGTTTCAAACTCGGGCTTCGGAAATATCGGCAATGGCAACTCGGGCTTCTTAAACTCGGGCATAGGCAACTCGGGCTTCGAAAACTCGGGCCCCGGCGGTCACAATTCGGGCTTCCGTAACTCTGATGTTGGCGGTTACAACACGGGCGTCGGAAACTCGGGGGGCAACGGCAATACGGGCTTCTTCAACTCCGGCGCCAACGGGTTCAACTCGGGCTTCGAAAACTCGGGTGCCGGTGGTTTCAACGCGGGATACTTCAACTCGGGCGACGGTGGTTTCAACACGGGCTTCTTCAACTCGGGACCTGGCGGTTTCAACTCGGGCTTGAGTAACGGCGGCGGTGGCCAGAACTCGGGCGCGTTCAATTCGGGCACCGCGGTCTCCGGCTTCTTCCGCCAGTAGGTTCGAGATCTGCCGCAAGACAGCACAAGCTCCTCGCCCCAGGCGGCGCTGGCCGCCTCGAACCTGCCTGATGCCCTGGTGGCCAACCGGATCGAGCCCGGGAACAGGTCAGCCTCAGGGGCGCGCGGCGGGCTGACCTCGTCGAGCGGTGTCAACCGCGGATGGCACGATCGGAACCCATTGGGCCCCGGCCGGACAAATCCCGCAATGTATTCCATACCGCCTGATCGCGGACGTACGCTCACCGATGTCCGGGGTAAACGCAAAGGAGAACGGACATGAGCACACCCGAGCGTCCGACCACCCTCTGCGAGGCGTTTCAGCGCGTCGCGTCGATCGACCCCGACGCCGTGGCGCTGCGGACGCCTGGCGACACCCAGACGTTGACGTGGCGAGAGCTGGCCACGCAGGTGCGCAAGGTCGCCGCCGGCCTGGCGGGCCTGGGGGTGAGGCGGGGCGACACCGTCTCGCTCATGATGGCGAACCGGATCGAGTTCTATCCCGTGGAGGTGGGAGCCCAACACCTGGGTGCCACTTCGTTTTCGGTGTACAACACGCTGCCCGCCGAACAGCTGACCTATCTGTTCGACAACGCCGGCACCAAGGTGGTGATCTGCGAGGAGCAGTACGTCGACCGCATCCGCGCCAGCGGTGCACCCATCGAGCACATCGTCTGCATCGACGGGTCGCCGGCCGGCACCATCTCGATGGACGACCTGTTCGCCGCCGCGCCAGACGATTTCGACTTCGAGGCCACCTGGCGGTCGGTGCAGCCCGACGACGTCGTCACGCTCATCTACACATCCGGAACCACCGGAAACCCCAAGGGTGTGGAGATGACCCACACCAACCTGCTGTTCGAGGCGTTCGCGGTCGACGCAGTTCTCGGGATCAGGTTCGGCGACCGTGTCACGTCGTTTCTGCCGTCGGCGCACATCGCCGACCGCGTGACCGGGCTCTACAGCCTGGAGGTGTTCGGCACCCAGGTCACGGTGGTCTCCGACACGCGTGCCATCGCCGCGGCGCTGCCCGACGTGCGCCCCACCCTGTGGGGCGCGGTGGCCCGGGTATGGGAAAAGCTCAAGGCCGGAATCGAATTACTGGTCCACCACGAAACCGACGACGCCAAGCGGCGGGCCTTGCAGTGGGCGATGTCCGTCGCCGCCAAGCGCGCCGCCGCCCTGCTGGACGGTGACTCGATCTCCGACGACCTGGCTGCCGAGTGGGCCCAAGCCGACGAGTTGGTGTTGTCCAAGCTGCGCGAGCGGCTCGGCTTCGGCGAACTGCGCTGGGCAGTATCCGGTGCGGCTCCGATTCCCAAGGAGACGCTCGCCTTCTTCGCGGGCATCGGCCTTCGCGTCGCGGAGGTGTGGGGAATGTCCGAACTGAGCGCGGTGGCAACCGTCAGCCATCCGCGCGACGCGCGCCTGGGTAGCGTCGGCAAACTGCTTCCCGGGCTGGAGGGCAGGATCGCCGACGACGGCGAGTATCTGGTCCGCGGCCCGCTGGTCATGAAGGGCTACCGCAAGGAACCGGCGAAGACCGCGGAGGCGATCGACGCCGACGGCTGGCTGCACACCGGCGACATCTTCGAGGTCGACGAAGAGGGCTACCTGCGGGTGGTCGACCGCAAGAAGGAGTTGATCATCAATGCCGCCGGAAAGAACATGTCGCCGGCCAACATCGAGAACACCATCCTGGCCGCATGCCCGATGATCGGCGTGATGATGACGATCGGCGACGGGCGGCCGTACAACGCCGCGCTGATGGTGTTCGACGCCGACTCCGTCGGCCCGTACGCGGCCCAACACGGCCTTGCCGAGGCGTCGCCGGAGGCGCTGGCCGCCCACCCCGAGGTGATCGCCAAGATCGCCGCCGGTGTGGCCGCGGGCAACGCCAAACTCTCGCGGGTGGAACAGATCAAGCGCTTCCGGGTCCTGCCGACGTTGTGGGAGCCCGGCGGCGACGAGATAACGCTGACGATGAAGCTCAAGCGCAAGCCGATCACCGCGAAATACGCGGGCGAAATCGAGGCGCTGTATTCCGGCGGCCCGCATCCGGACGTCCACGAGCCCGCCTATCCGGTCGGCAACGCCGCGACGGCGCAACCGGCATGAACGGGGGAGCGGTGTCGACCGCACGTGAGATCGGTCGCGTCGGCGTGCGAAAGATGCTGCAGCGCACGGGGATCATCGGCGAATCGACCGCGCCGTTGTCGACCGATCCGGCCGAGGTGGTCCAGCTGCTGGCCACGCCCTGGTATGACGAACGGCTGTGCACGCTGGCCGCCGAGCTGGGCCGCGACCCGGACAGCGTGCGCGCCGAGGCCGCGGGCTACCTACGGGAGATGGCGGCCTCGCTGGATGAACGCGCGGTGGAGGCCTGGCGCGGCTTCAGTCGCTGGTTGATGCGCGCCTACGACGTGCTGGTCGACGAGGACCAGATCGCGCAGCTACGCAAGCTGGATCGCAAAGCCACCCTGGCATTTGCCTTCTCGCATCGTTCCTACTTGGACGGCATGCTGCTGCCCGAGGCGGTCGTGGCCAATCGCCTCTCGCCGGCACTGACGTTCGGCGGCGCGAACCTGAACTTCTTTCCCATGGGCGCGTGGGGCAAACGCACGGGGACGATCTTCATCCGGCGTGAGACCAAAGACGTTCCCGTGTACCGGTTCGCCTTGCGCGCCTACGCCGCGCAGCTGGTGCAAAACCACGCCAACCTGACCTGGTCGATCGAAGGAGGGCGGACCAGGACCGGCAAGCTGCGACCGCCGGTGTTCGGGATCCTGCGCTACATCACCGACGCCGTCGACGAAATCGACGGTCCCGAAGTGTATTTGGTGCCCACCTCCATCGTGTACGACCAGCTGCACGAGGTGGAAGCCATGACGAACGAAGCGTACGGCGCCGTGAAACGGCCCGAAGACTTGCGGTTCCTGATCCGGCTCGCGCGTCAGCAGGGCGAGCGGCTCGGTCGCGCCTACCTGGACTTCGGCGAACCGCTGCCGCTGCGCAAGCGCCTCGAGGAGTTGCGGGCCGGTGAATCCGGCACCGGGACGGAGATCGAACGCATCGCACTGGACGTCGAGCACCGGATCAACCGTGCCACACCGGTCACCCCCACCGCGGTGGTCAGCCTCGCGCTGCTGGGTGCGGACCGGTCGTTGTCCATCAGCGAGGTGCTGGCCACCGTGCAGCCGCTGGCCAGTTACATCGCGGCACGGAACTGGGCGGTGGCCGGTGCGGCGGAGCTGACCAATCGCTCCACCATCCGGTGGACGCTGCACCAACTCGTCGCCTCGGGCGTGGTGAGCGTCTATGACGCGGGCACCGAAGCCGTGTGGGGCATGTGTCAGGACCAGCACCTGGTGGCGGCGTTCTACCGCAACACCGCGATCCACATCCTGGTCGAGCGCGCCATCGCCGAGACGGCCTTACTCGCCGCTGCAGAAAACGCTGAAAGCTCCTCGGACGGTTCGGTTTTGCCGGCCATGGTGCGTGACGAGGCGCTGCGCCTTCGGGAACTGTTGAAGTTCGAGTTCCTGTTCTCCGCGCGGGCGCAGTTCGAGAAGGAACTTGGCGACGAGGTACGGCTGATCGGGCGGGTGGAAGAGACACCCTCTTCCGCGAGCGCGGCCGAGGTGCGGCGGCTGTTGAGAGAGGCCGACCTGCTGCTCGCGCATTTGGTGTTGCGGCCGTTCCTGGACGCGTACCACATCGTCGCCGGCCGGCTGGCCGCCTACGAGGACGAGTCGTTGGACGAGGATGCCTTTCTCGCCGAATGCCTGCAGGTGGGCAAGCAGTGGGAGCTGCAGCGAAGGATCGCCAGCGCGGAGTCGAGGTCGATGGAGCTGTTCAAGACGGCGCTGCGGCTGGCCCGGTATCGCGAGCTGGTGGACGGCGTCGAGGACGCGGACATCGCCGGGCGGCGGCGCGAGTTCGCCGAGGAGATCGCCACGGCCATTCGGCGGGTCAACACGATTGCCGAACTCGCCAGGGCGCGGTAGTAGACCTTGCCTCGCGCCGAAGCGCTCTGGTCCCTCCAGTCACAAATCCGGGAGCATTCGGCTTTTTGCCCACCTTCGCGCAGACAACCGTTGTCGCGCGAAGGCGGGCACTTCGGCACATGACCGGTTCACGGGGACAAAAGTGACGCGTGTGGCGACGCTGCCCGCCGTTGTGCGAAGCGCCGGGCCTAGAGTTGAAGCATGCCGCTGACAGGTGACTACGAACCCAGCCCGTGGGATTGGTCCCGCGAACAAGCCGACAAGTACGCCGCGTCCGGGGGAACCGAGGCCGCCGACATGCAGGGCAAGCCCATCATCCTGCTGACCACCGTCGGAGCGAAGACGGGCAAGCTGCGCAAGACGCCGCTGATGCGCGTCGAGCACGACGGCGAGTATGCGATCGTCGCCTCGCTCGGCGGCGCGCCCAAGAACCCGGTCTGGTACTTCAACGTCAAGACGAACCCGCGGGTCGAGCTGCAGGACGGCAGCGTCACCCGCGATTACGACGCCCGTGAGGTGTTCGGCGACGAGAAGGCGACATGGTGGGAGCGCGCCGTCGAGGCGTACCCCGACTACGCCGACTACCA
>JARLGR010000090.1 GCA_031292665.1 Mycobacterium sp.
CGGCGCGATGGCGGTGGTGCTTCTATCGGGGTGCTCGAGCAAGAGCGGGGTGGCCAGTTCGACCAGCCCGGCACCCGGGTCGATTGCGTCCATTACGGCCTCGAGCGCCACAACACCGTCGACGGGCGCGAACCCGTCGGGCAACCTCATCGGCTCGGGCTGCGCCGCCTATGCCCAACAGGTGCCCACCGGGCCCGGGTCGGTGGCGGGGATGGCGCAGGACCCGGTCGCGGTCGCGGCGTCGAACAATCCGATGCTCACGACCCTGACGTCGGCGTTGTCGGGCAAGCTGAACCCGCAGGTGAACCTCGTCGACACCCTCGACAGCGGCCAGTACACCGTGTTCGCGCCAACCGACGCCGCGTTCGCCAAGCTTGATGCGGCAACGCTGGACAAACTGAAGACCGACGCTGCGCTGCTGAAGAAAATTTCTCACCTACCACGTGGTCACCGGGCAGCTGAGCCCCGCGCAGGTGGCCGGTCAGCACCCGACGCTGCAGGGCGCCACGCTCAATGTCACCGGGTCGGGCAATGACCTGAAGGTCAACGACGCCGGCCTCGTCTGCGGAGGCGTCTCCACCGCCAACGCGCAGGTGTACATGATCGATACCGTCCTCACGCCACCCAGCCAGTGATTGAGACGCGAGGTTTGGGCGGCCCGGCTTTCGCCGGGCCGCCCTTTCGTTGGGCTTCGTTTTCGGTGGCACCGATCCACGGCGGCCGCGGCTGCGAATACACACTATGGTGACGCTCGCGCTCATCGGCCTCGTCGGAGGCTTGATCACCGGGATATCCCCGTGCATCCTGCCGGTGCTGCCGGTCGTGTTCTTCTCAGGTGCGCGAAGCGCCGTCGAAACCCCGGGCTCCTCGACCGAACCGGCCCCGGTCGCCGGCGCGGCCGTCCGCGACAGGGTGAGACGCAGGCTGGCGCACAGGTCAAGTCCCTACCCGGTGATCGCGGGCCTGGTGACCAGCTTCAGCGTCCTTACCCTCGCGGGGACGGCGCTGGTGTCGCTGCTGCACCTGCGCCAGGACGCGATTCGCTGGGCGGCGCTGGCCGCCTTAATCGCCATCGGCCTCGGGCTGATTTTTCCCAGTTTCGAGCGGGTGCTGGAGCGGCCGTTCTCGCGCATCCCGCAGAAACGCTTCAACGGCGGCGGCAGCGGATTCGGCCTCGGGCTGGCCCTGGGCGTTTTATACGTCCCCTGCGCGGGCCCCGTGCTCGCCGCGATCGTGGTGGCCGGCGCCACGTCGGCCGTCGGCGTTAACACGGTCGTGCTCACCGGTTCGTTCGCGGTCGGCGCCGCTTTGCCCCTGCTCTTTTTCGCCCTGGCCGGCCGCAGAGTGGCGGAACGGGTGGGCGCGTTCCGCCGTCGGCAGCGCCAGATCCGCGTCGCGGCGGGGATCGTGACCATCCTGCTGGCGGTGGCGCTGGTGTTCGACGTGCCCGCAATATTGCAGCGCGCCGTTCCCGACTACACGCGCGCACTGCAACAGAAGGTCGGCGGGGACGACACGATTCGGGAAAAGCTGAATCTCGGCGGCATCGTCAACGACCAGAACGCCGCGCTGTCGAACTGCAGCAACGGGGCCGCACAGCTGGAGAACTGCGGTCGGGCACCCGACATCAAGGGGATCACCGGCTGGCTCAACACCCCCGGCGGCCAACCCGTCGACCTTGGGGCGCTGCGCGGGCGGGTGGTGCTGATCGATTTCTGGGCGTATTCCTGCATCAACTGCCAGCGGGCGATTCCGCACGTCGTCGGCTGGTACCGGGCCTATCACGACAGCGGTCTGGAGGTAATCGGCGTCCATACCCGGGAATACGCGTTCGAACAGGTCGCCGCCAACGTGGCGGCCGGCGCCGCCGATTTGGGCATCACGTATCCGGTCGCGTTGGATAATCGCTTCTCCACGTGGACGAATTACCGCAATCGCTATTGGCCCGCCGAATACCTCATCGACGCACAAGGCACGGTGCGCCACATCAAATTCGGCGAAGGTGACTACAACACCACCGAAAACATGGTCAGGCAGTTACTCACCGGCGCCAATCCGGCCGCCAGGCTTCCCGGGCCGGTGGACGCGCCAGATACGACACCCGCTAAAGGTCTCACGCCCGAGACCTACCTCGGCGTGCGGAAGGCGGTCAACTTCGCCGGCGGCGGCGGGTACGATCAGGGCTCGGCCACCTTCCACTACCCGTCGGCGCAACCCGCCGACACCTTTGCGCTTTCCGGCCCGTGGTCCCTGGACTATCAGAAGGCCACGGCCGACGGCGTCGACTCCCGCATCACACTCAACTATCACGCTAAAAACGTCTACGTCGTCGTCGGCGGAACCGGAAACGTCACGGTGACCCGAAACGGAACTTCAGCCACGCTGCCGGTCAGCGGGCCGCCGACCGCTCACCAGATCGTTGCCGGCGACGCAGTGACCGCAGGGACGCTCGAGTTGCGGCCCAGTCGCGGGCTCGAGGTTTATTCCTTCACCTACGGTTAATCCTCTGTCTGGAGCAATCCGCAACGCCCGCGGCTCCGAATCATTCACGTCGGACAAAACGGGCGGATAACACCGTCGCCGACGATTACCGAGGAGTAGAAAGTCATGAGAAATTCCATGAAATTGCACAAAAAGGCGTCCAGGAAAGCGCTGACGGCAACCAGCATCGCTGCGGCCGCCGCCATGGGCCTTGCCGTCGCGGCCGCCCCGACGGCTGCTGCCAGCCCCGCCACCGATCTGGTGGGCACGGGATGCGCCGCCTACGCTCAGCAGGTGCCCACCGGACCGGGTTCGGTCGCGGGGATGGCCGCCGATCCGGTGGCGGTCGCGGCATCGAACAACCCGATGCTCACCACGCTGACCTCCGCGCTGTCGGGCAAGCTCAACCCGCAGGTGAATCTGGTGGACACGCTCAACAACGGCCAGTACACGGTGTTCGCGCCGACGGACCAGGCGTTCAGCAAGCTCGACCCCGCGACGATCGACTCGCTCAAAACCAACGCACCCCTGCTCACGAAAATCTTGACGTACCACGTGGTTTCCGGGCAGCTGAGCCCGGCTCAGGTCGCGGGCACCCACGCCACGCTTCAGGGCGCCTCGCTCACGGTGACCGGTTCGGGCGCCAGCGCGCGGGTGAACAACGCGTCGGTGGTCTGCGGCGGTGTGCAGACCGCGAACGCGGTGGTGTACATGATCGACACCGTGCTGATGCCGCCGAACTAGGCGCCGGAAAGAGATCAGCGGAGCCTTTCGGACCGGATTGGTGGTGCCGACCTCGCGCGGGGTATGTGCCAGAATGTCCCGGAATGTCCCAGAATATCCGGGCATCGCCAATCCGATCCGAAAGGGATTCGCCGTGGCCAGTACCGAGGTGGAGCGCTTCAACGGTGTCGACGTCGCTGAGGTGCCGTCCGCGGCGTGGGGTTGGAGTAAGATCAACTACCGCAGCTGGCACATCACCGGACTGGTGATAATCGTGTTCCTACTGGCGATGCTGCGCGGCAACCATGTCGGCCACATCGAGGACTGGTACCTGATCGGGTTCGCCGCCCTCTTGATTTTCGTGCTGGTCCGCGACCTGTGGGGCCGCCGCCGAGGTTGGCTCAGGTAGCGCTCACCGCCTCGTGCGGCGGATTCGCACGTCTGCGGAGTCGCTGCGCACGTTCAGGACCAACGTCTCGTCGCCTTGCCGCGGGCCGGTGGATGGCGGGGATCGTTGCTGACCACACCGGACGCGGTGACGATGTCCAGCGCCTCGACGGTGCTAGCGTCGCACCCGTCGGAACCAGACGCCGGCGAGCGCGCCGGACACAAGCGCGAACAATGCCACCGCCCAGGGCAACACACCGTGTTCGTGCACCCAGCCGGCCAGCGGAGCTTGCAGCTGGCCGGCCGCAGTGATCACCGCATCCCCGGGGTCAGCCTTGGCGCCGAAGAGGCGCAGCTCGTAGACGCCGTAGTAGCCGACGTATAGCCCGACCAGCACCAATAGCGCGCCGGTGATCCGGTTGACAAACGGTAGGAGGCGCCGCAGTCGATCGACAAGGGCTGAACTCGCCGTCGCCGCGGCAACGGCAAGGACGCCCACGACCAGGGTCAGACCTGCGACGTAGGCGAGGTAGATCGAGACGCCCGTGACAACCGATCCACCCCGGAAGCCGGCAGCGGTGACCGCCAGGAACGGCCCGATCGTGCACGACAGCGAAGCGATCGCATAGCTGACGCCATATCCATACATGCCTAAAAGCCAAGAACCCTGCCGCGCATGCGGTGCCCACCGGGGGCCAAGCGTCCGGGGCGTCAGCGCCGTCAACTCCCGACCCGACAAGAGCCAAACCCCAAGCGCGACAAGCACAACACCGATCGCTACGGTCCCATACGGCAGGTATCGCTGCACGGTCGCGGCCGCCGATATGGTCAGCGCGCCATACAGCCCGAACACCGTCAGAAAACCGAGCGCCATCCCGACCGTGGCTGCCAGTGCGCGGACGAGCGCGGCCAGGCCCAGCCGTTCGACGGACTGCGGCCCACGCACCGCGAGGAGGAGGTACGCAGGCAGCATGGCAAACCCGCAGGGGTTGAGGGCCGCCACCAATCCGGCGGCGAAGGCCAGACCGACCAGACCCTGATCCACGACGTCAGTGTGTCAGCGCGGCGACCCGGCCCGACAGCTCCTGCTCCGACATGGCCGAGGTGGGGTTGTTGACGAACGTGGAGCTGCCGTTGGCCCGATAGAACACATAGGCCGGCTGCCACGGGACGCTGTAGCGGGCCCAGATCGAGCCGTCGGCGTCGTTGAGGTTGGTGAAGTTCAGGTTGTATTTCGATACGAAATTCTGGATCGCCCCGACATCCGAGTGCGCCGCGACGCCGACGAAGGTCACGTCCGGGTTGGCGGCCGCCACCCGGCTGACTCCGGGAGCCTCGGCGTTGCAGAACGGGCACCACGGTGTCCAGAACCACAGCACCGCCGGCTTGCCCTGCAGGCTGGCGCCATTGAACGGCGCACCGCTGAGCGTGGTTGCGGTGAATTGCAGGCGATCGTCGGCAGCCGGCGCGCGCGGCGGCTCGGCCAGCCCGAATATCAGGGCAGCGGCCAGCACGGCCGCGGCAAACAACCTGAGCGGAGAGAACAAGCGAACAAACACGGCATCCCTCGTTTTCTGGTGATATGCCTTAGAAGACGCGCTGGTCGCCCTTCGGGTTCATCGTGCCGCCCGCCTTCGGCGGCCAGCTGTCCGCAGGCCCCCGTTGATTCGCCTGCGCTACCGCCGCCCGCCTTCGGCGGCCAGCTGTCCGCAGGCGGCGCTGATCTCGCGGCCGCGGGTGTCGCGCACCGTGCACGACACCCCCTTCGACCGGACGCGCCGCACGAACTCCCGCTCCACCGCCTTGGGGCTGCCGTCCCACTCACTGCCCGGGGTCGGGTTGAGCGGAATGAGGTTCACATGCACGAGCGGGCCCAGCGCACGGTGCAGACGGTCACCCAGCAAGTCGGCCCGCCACGGTTGGTCGTTGACGTCGCGGATCAGCGCGTACTCGACAGAGACCCGCCGGCCGGTCACGTCGGCGTAATAGCGGGCGGCGTCGAGCGCCTCGGCGACCTTCCACCGGTTGTTGACCGGAACGAGGGTGTCGCGCAGCTTGTCGTCAGGCGCATGCAGCGACAGCGCCAACGTCACGCCGAGGTGTTCGTCGGCAAGCTTGCGGATCGCCGGGACGAGACCGACCGTCGACACCGTCACCGAGCGGGCCGAGATGCCGAAACCGTGCGGCGGCGGCTCGGTGATGCGCCGCACCGCCGAAAGCACCCGCTCGTAGTTGGCCAGCGGTTCCCCCATCCCCATGAACACCACATTGGACAGCCGATCGCCGAAGTCGTCGCGCAGGGCCGCGGCTGCGGCACGAACCTGTTCCAGGATCTCCGCGGTGGACAGGTTGCGGGTCAAGCCGCCCTGACCCGTCGCGCAGAACGGACAGGCCATGCCGCAGCCCGCCTGCGACGAGATGCACACCGTGTTGCGCTGCGGGTAGCGCATCAGCACCGACTCGACCGTGGCGCCATCCGCGGCCCGCCACAACGTCTTTCGGGTCTGGCCGGCGTCACAGGTGACTTCGTTCACCGCGGTGAGCAGCGTGGGAAACATCGCCTCGGCGATGCGGTCGCGCACCACAGCCGGGAGGTCGGTCATCTGTCGCGGATCGGCGATCAGCCGGCCGTAGTACTGGTGCGCGAGCTGCTTGGCGCGAAACGCCGGCAGGCCCAGTTCTTGGACCGCCGACGCGCGGCCGGCGGCGTCGAGGTCCGCCAGATGCCGCGGCGGGCGACTCGGGCGCGGCTCGGCGAACACCAGTTGTTGGACCATGACCTGTCCAGTATCGGCCAAGGCAGGGCACCGGTGCGCGAGCACCTAAGGCAATAGCGTGAGCACCGTCCAAGCCGCGACCGCCGACGGCAGTACACCGTCGAGCCGGTCCATCAGGCCGCCGTGGCCGGGCAGCAGGCGACCCATGTCCTTGATGCCGAGGTCGCGCTTCACCTGAGACTCCACCAGGTCACCGAGCGTGCACGTCAGCACCAGGACGACGCCCAGCAGCGCGCCGATCCACGGTGATTTGCCGGCCAGGAAGGTCGCGGTCAGGACCGCCGCGGTGATACCGAAGACCAGCGAACCGGCGAACCCCTCCCAGGACTTCTTCGGGCTGATCGCCGGAACCATCGGGTGCCTGCCGACCAGCACCCCCACGGCATAGCCGCCCACGTCGGAGGCGACGACGGTAATCATCAGGCAGAACACCCGCCCCGCACCGTCTTTCGGGTAGACCAGCAATGCGGCGAACGACGCGAACAGCGGCACCCACGCGGCCAGAAACACCGTGGCGGACGCGTCCCGCAGGTAGTTCGCCGACGGCGAACCGACAAACGGCTCCGGCCGCTTGCTGTTGTCCTGCATGAACAGCCGCCAGAACAGGCAGACCACCACCATGCCCCCGAAGCCGGCCAGCGCGCCCGCCGCGTGGAACGGCCAGGTCAGCCACACGGTGACCTGCCCGCCGGCCAGCAGCGGGATCACCGGGATCAGGTACCCGGCCTCGCGGAGCCGACGGACCACCTCGTGCGTGGCGACGAAGATCGCGCCGGCGACGAGGAGCACCCAGTAACGGGGGGCGAACACCAGCGTCGCGACGAGAACGCTGCCAATGCTGACGCCGACCGCGATCGCGGCCGGCAGATCGCGTCCCGCCCGCGACGTCTTCTTCGCCGGCGGCCGCATCGTCTTGGGCTTACGCACCGGCTCGTCGGACGGGGTGCCTGCGCCGGTCGTTGCCACGGACCCTGATTAACTTCGCTGCTGAGCGGCCGCTAGACCTCCAGCAGCTCGCTTTCTTTGTGCTTGACCAGCTCGTCGATCTGGGTGACGTACTGATGGGTGGTCTTGTCCAGATCCTTCTCCGCCCGGCCGACCTCGTCCTCGCCCGCCTCGCCGTCCTTGCGGATTCGGTGCAGCTCCTCCATCGCTTTGCGACGGATGTTGCGCACCGATACCCGGGCTTCTTCTCCCTTGTGTTTGGCCTGTTTGACCAGCTCCCGACGACGCTCCTCGGTGAGTTGCGGTACCGCCACCCGGATCAGGGTGCCGTCGTTGGTGGGATTCACCCCGAGGTCGGAATTGCGAATCGCCGCCTCGATGGCACCCAGTTGGCCCGCCTCGTAGGGCTTGATGACGACAAGCCGCGCCTCGGGGACGTTGATGCCGGCCAGCTGCGTGATCGGCGTGTTGGTGCCGTAGTAGTCGATCGTGATGCGGGAGAACATGCCGGGGTTGGCGCGGCCGGTCCGGATGGTCGACAAGTCGTCACGGGCCACTGCCACGGCCTTTTCCATTTTCTCTTCCGCATCGAAGAGAGCCTCGTCAATCATCTGCGCCGCTCCTTCCCCCGCAAGGGGGGTGGTACCCCCACATCACTGTGGTCGCATCGTCGCAAGCGCGAATCATCGCGTCTTCCCCTCAGGTGGTGACCAGCGTCCCGATCTTCTCACCGGCGACCGCGCGGGCGATATTGCCGTCGGTCAGCAGGTTGAACACCAGGATCGGCATGCCATTGTCCATGCACAGGCTGAAAGCGGTCGCATCGGCCACGCGCAGCCCGCGGTCGATGACCTCACGGTGGCTGATCGCCGTAATCAGCGTAGCCGCGGGATTCGTGCGCGGATCCTCGGAGAACACGCCGTCGACCGCTTTGGCCATCAGAACCACCTCGGCGCCGATCTCGAGGGCCCGCTGCGCGGCGGTGGTGTCGGTGGAGAAGTACGGTAGTCCCATACCGGCGCCGAAAATCACCACCCGGCCCTTCTCCAGGTGGCGAACGGCGCGCAACGGCAGATAGGGCTCGGCCACCTGGCCCATGGTGATCGCCGTCTGGACCCGGGTGACGATGCCTTCCTTCTCCAGGAAGTCCTGCAGCGCGAGGCTGTTCATCACGGTGCCGAGCATGCCCATGTAGTCCGAACGGGTGCGCTCCATTCCCCGCTGCTGCAACTGGGCGCCGCGGAAGAAGTTGCCGCCGCCGATCACCACAGCGACCTGAACACCGTCGCGGACCACCTCAGCGATCTGCCGGGCCACCTGCGCCACCACATCGGGGTCCAGCCCGACCTGGCCCCCGCCGAACATTTCGCCGCCGAGCTTGAGCAATACTCGCGAATACTTCGATCGACGTGCAGGCTGGCCGAGGCTGCTGTCGGGCGGGTCAGGCCTCGCAGCCGCCGGGCCGGCGACTCGGGATTCCCTGGACTCCGTCATCAAACTCCTCGCACGAGAGTGCCATCCCGGGCGACCTCATCCGGAACGGCATTTCACATCCTGCCTCATCGCAGCACACGCCGGCGTCAGCGGGGTGCAATATCTGCGGGGCCGCACTTTTGGGCGCGCCCCGTGCCCCATCGGCGCAGGTGGGCCCGGCGTCGGCGCCGGCAATGCACACATCCTCTCGACATCACATGTTTGAGCGAGTCCCGTCTTGGGGAATCCGCCCCATCGCAGTGAGTAGTGAAGGTCTTGAGAACAAGGACCGACCTCGCCGCGTGACCGGACCGATCGCAGGATCGGCTGGCACCGGGAGGAATTGCTCAACCAAGCACGCCAATGAGGAGGACGGATCCATGGCGGACACCAACAATTCGGGACCAGCTGAAGCCGTCAAAGGCATCGTCGAGGATGCCAAGGGCAAGGTCAAGGAAGCCGTTGGCGCGGTAGCGGGTCGTGACGACCTCACTCGCGAGGGCCAGGCCCAGCAGGACAAGGCGGAAGCACAGCGCGACGCGGCGAAGAAGGAAGCCGAGGCAGAGGCCGCCCGCGGCGGGGCCAAGGCAGCCGAGGAGCGCCAGAAGTCCCACCAGTAGCTTGCTCCAAGGATGGGTCCGGTCTGTGCAAACGGACCGGACCCATCGATTTCTCCAGAGCGAGCAACCCACTCCCCGATGGGCTCGAACCACCCCGACCGGACAAGGCGGGGAGGGCTTGCATAGATTTGCCGTGAATCGGGTATCCAGCGCTGCGCTGGCGGACATCTCCTTGCGATGTGCCTACGGGTCGGGGGCCGTGGCACGACCCCAACAGAGTTTTGGAGATGTCGTTTGGACGTTCTACTCCTCACCGACAAGGACGACTTCGAATCCGACCTACCCCCGCTCGAATCTTTCGCACATACCACGCGGCGCGCGCCCCTCACCTGCGACGGCGACGGGCACGACGGCAACGGCCGCTACGGCACCGCCGACGTCGCGATCATCGATGCACGCACCGACCTCGCGGCGGCTCGCCGCCTGTGCCGCCGATTGACGGCCAGCACTCCCGCCATCGCGGTGGTGGCCGTCGTCGCACCCACGGACTTCGTGTCGGTCGATGTCGACTGGCATTTCGACGACGTGATGCCGCCGGCGACCGCCGCGGATGAACTGCAGGCGCGCCTGCGACTGGCGGTCGCCCGCCGGCGCAGCGCCCTGGACGGCGCCCTCAGGTTCGGTGACCTCACCCTCCATCCGGGCAGTTTCTCCGCGTCGCTGGGCGGCCAGGACCTCGGCCTGACGCTGACGGAATTCAAACTTCTGAGCTTCCTTGTGCAGCATGCGGGTCGGGCGTTCACCCGCACCCGGCTCAAGCACGAGGTATGGGGTTATGACTGCGACGGCCGCGTCCGTACGGTCGACGTTCACGTGCGGCGACTGCGCGCCAAGCTGGGCGCAGACCACGAGTCGATCGTGGACACCGTCCGAGGTGTGGGCTATATGGCCGCGACGCCACCGCAGCCGGAATGGATCGTCAACGAGTCGACGGTCGCCCCGGTCCCCGCATCCACCTTGGCGATGAGCACAGAAATCGTGCCGACGTAATCGGCTGCGCCGCAGCCGGGTCCGCGGGCCATCACCCGAACAGCGGGAACGCCCGCTTGCGCGCGAGCGCGTCCATGCCCTGCTGGATGGCGTCTCGCACCTCGCGGTACTTGCTGTCGACGTACGCGTCGTCCTCGGCACGCGCGGGATCGTGGTCGATGTCCACGGCCGGCATGAACCGGGTCCTGATCTTGGCCGGCAGCGGAAACTGGGGAAGCGCCGCCGGCGCGATCCCCCACGGCAATGAAACGGCCAGTGGGAACACTTTGAGCCGCAACAGGCGATCCAGCCGCAAGGCTTTGGACAACCGGTCGCCGCGGATCAGCACCGGCATGGCATCTGCACCGCCCACGGTCGCGATCGGCACTATGGGCACGCCGGCGCGAATTGCCATCTTGACGAAGCCCTTTCGGCCCGCCAGGTTGGCACGGTCCCGCTCCGTCCACGGACGCAGCGAGTCCACTTCGCCCCCCGGCCACAGCGCCACGTCGCGGCCCTCGGCCAAGGCCGTGGCGATCGCGTCAGGTGCGGCCGGAAGCACACCCATCGACCGGAAGTAGCGTCCGAACACGGGGACCGCCATCAGCGCGTCGTGGGCCGTGCCGTGCAGGGGGCGCTCCTGGCCGAAGCGCCGCCACCATTGCAGGCCGACGGTCCACGCGTCCCAGACGAAGGGGGCACCGGAGTGGATCCCGACCAAGAGCGCCGGTGGCCCCGGGATGTTCTCCCAGCCGTCGATCTCCATGCGGAACCAATAGTCCACCAGCACATTCCACATGTACTTCTGACGTTGCAGCGTGGCCTCGTCGAAGCCGCTGAGATCCCATCTACCGGCGCGCTCGGCGACCCAGCCGCCCAGCCCGCCGTTCTGCCCATTGCGCCGTGCCGCCATGGCCGCCCGCGCTTCCTGACCATGTTGCTGCGCCTGTTCGCGGACTTCCGGCGACCTGTGATCTTCGCAACTCATTTCCGCCGGGTACCCGATTCGGCCGCAGAAGATGAAGCGGTCGAAGGCGATCGGAGGCGCTGTGAACAAAGACCTCCCCGCGTCGATTACGACGCGGGGAGGCCGGAGGGCCGATCAGGCGCGACGGATCACGCCACGTTGTTCGTCCAGATCAGCACGTCTTGGGTTCCGTCGTTATACACGACGCCGTTCGGCGGCTGGCCGGTCACGTCGAAGAACAACTCGCCGTTGGCTTGCTGACCCTGGTTGAGCGGTGCCGGGCTCAGGCCGTTAGGAAGAGGAACCGTATCGATCACCCGGTAGGTCTGACCACTCGCCGAGCGCGCGTTGAAGTCGGACACGACGGGCGCGACGATCCCGCCATCGGACTTTGCGGTGATGTCGGCCTGGTACAGCTGGCCGTTCGGCGTGTAGCCCGGGATCATGACATTGCTCTGGTGCAGGTTGCTCACCATGTAGTTGGTGACCAACGGGCCGTCAACGAGCTTTTCGCTCGTACCAAAGCCCTGAATGGTAGGCGGTGCAGCGGAAGCGGTTGCTGCGGCGAAAACGCCTGCAGCCGCTAATCCCCCGGCGGCAATAGCCGTCTTTGCGGCGGTTGCGGTGAATTTCATACTCGATTCCTTTCGTGTCAAACATTCGCTACCCCAATGGGTAAAGGAGCGCACGAGTGGGATATCCATTCGCCAGCGGCTCAAACAACTACATTTCGCGAATTGCGAAATCGGCGTGCAAATTTTTGTCCATTGTTTTGTCCCACAGCATGTTTTACGCCACATCTTTCACATATGCCTCAACTCCCACAGGCGCGTGATTGACCGGCGCCCGGGCGGGTAGATACCCCGCGGAAACCTTGCCCTCGGCGGCCACCTGCGAACGAAGGGCGCGGTGCGGGCGATCCGGCAAACCGCAATCGGGGGAACGGCGTCATCGGGGCCCGTATCCGGAAATGCCCGTCTTCACTGGAGCCGGAAAGAGGAACGCACG
>JARLGR010000091.1 GCA_031292665.1 Mycobacterium sp.
CACCGGCGAGTCCGGCCCCTAACGCGCCCGCGGCACCGCCCAGCGCCTCGCCCGCGCCCAAGCCGGCCGGGCCGGCGGCGGCGGCAGCGAACCAGCCGGCAACGAACAAGCGGGCGCCTGCTCCGGCCGGCTGACCGGCCGGTAGACGAACACGCCTACACTCGGCGGTGATGTCCCGTCATGACACTGCCGACCTGAACGCAGCCATCCGCACCGCCCTGGGGAAGGTGATCGACCCCGAACTCCGGCGTCCCATCACCGAACTCGGGATGGTCAAGAGCGTCGACGTCGACCCCGACGGCGGCGTGCACGTGGCCATTTACCTGACCACCGCCGCCTGCCCGAAGAAGACCGAGATCAGCGAGCGCGTTACCGAGGCCGTCTCGGACGTCCCCGGCACCGGGGCGGTGAAGGTCAGCCTGGACGTGATGAACGACGAGCAGCGTACCGAGCTGCGCAAGCAGCTGCGCGGCTCGGGTTCTGGGACAGCCCGCGAGCCCGTCATCCCGTTCGCCCAACCCGGCTCACTGACCCGCGTCTTTGCGGTCGCGTCCGGCAAGGGTGGAGTCGGAAAGTCGACCGTCACAGTCAATCTCGCCGCGGCGATGGCGGCCCGCGGCCTTTCGGTCGGCGTGCTCGACGCCGATATCCACGGCCATTCCGTACCCCGGATGATGGGCAGCACCGACCGGCCCACCCAGGTCGAGTCGATGATCCTGCCGCCCATCGCGCACGAGGTGAAGGTCATCTCGATCGCCCAATTCACCGAGGGCAATACGCCGGTGGTGTGGCGCGGGCCGATGTTGCACCGGGCGTTGCAGCAGTTCCTCGCCGACGTGTACTGGGGCGACCTGGACGTGCTCCTGCTGGATCTGCCGCCGGGCACCGGCGACGTCGCCATCTCGGTGGCCCAGCTGATCCCCAACGCCGAGATCGTGGTGGTGACCACGCCGCAGCTGGCCGCCGCCGAGGTCGCCGAGCGGGCCGGCAGCATCGCGCTGCAGACCCGTCAGCGCATCGTCGGCGTGGTGGAGAACATGTCGGGGCTGCTGCTGCCGGACGGCTCGACGATGCAAGTGTTCGGCGAAGGCGGCGGCAAGCAGGTCGCCGAGCGGCTGACGCGCGCGGTCGGGGCCGACGTACCGCTGCTCGGTCAGATCCCCCTGGACCCGGCGCTGGTGGCCGCCGGCGATGCGGGCACCCCCATCGTCCTGAACGCGCCCGACTCCGCGGTGGCCAAGGAACTCCGCCGCGTGGCCGATGCCCTGTCGGCGCGACGGCGCGGACTGGCCGGGATGTCGCTGGGCCTCGACCCGTCGCGGCGCTGAATTCAGGTCGCGTCGGTATCGAACGGAGCGGGGCCGGGGGCGTGCCGTTCGGCCTCAACCGTCGGCCCGCCGTTGGAGCCCACCGCGGGTGCCGATCGTTCTGACTGCGCCGACGGGCCCCCGTTGACCGGCCTGTCGAAGTTGCCCGTGAGGAACGAGTCGTCGCCGTCCAGCAGGTGCTTGGTCAGGGCGGCCCGCGGCGTCATGCCCCGCAGCTTCTGCAACTCGCTGAGCGGCGCACGCAGGTCGTCGAACTCCGGTCCGAGGTCCTCACGCAGCTGAGTGGTCACACCGCTGAGGTAGTCACGCGCCTGCCGCAGGGCGTTCGACGTCCACCTGATGGCGCCCGGAAGCCGCTCCGGGCCGAGAATCACCAGGCCGACCACGACAAGGATCAGGATGTGCTCCCAGCTCAGGTTCGAGAACACCTAGCTGGTATCCGGGTCGGGCTTGACCGTCAGCGTGACGTGCCGGCCGTCACGGACCACCTCCACCGGGGCGTCCTGGCCGATGGTCAGCTGCCGGACGGCGACGACGAACTCGTCGGCGTCGGCGACCTTGCGGTTGCCGACCTTGACGATGACGTCGTTTTCGAGGATGCCGCCCTTCTGGGCGGGGCTGCCTGCCTTCACGTTGGCGACCTGGGCACCCGAGGCGATCGCGTTGCTCACCGACCGGGTGCTGACCCCCAGCGTGGGGTGCACGATCTTGCCGTCCTTGATCAGCGTCTGAGCGACCTCCTTCGCCTCGTTGATCGGGATCGCGAAGCCCAGCCCACTTGCGCTGTCGGACAACGACTTTCCGGCGGTGTTGATGCCGATCACCTGGGAATCCATGTCGATCAGCGGGCCCCCGGAGTTGCCGTGGTTGATCGAGGCGTCGGTCTGGACGGCGTCGATGACGGTGTCGGTGTCCGAACCTTCCCCGGACAACGGGACGGGCCGGTGCAGCGCGCTGACGATGCCGTGCGTGACCGTGCTGCGCAGCCCGAGCGGCGCGCCCGCGGCCAGGACCTCGTCGCCGACACGCACCTTGTCGGAGTCACCGAGCCGGGCGACGGTCGGGTTGTCGACGTTGTCGACCTTGAGCACGGCCAGGTCCGTCCTGGGGTCGCGTCCCACGAGGTTGGCGGGCACTTCCTTGCCATCGTTGAACACCACGGTCGTCTTGAACTGGCTGGGGTTGTTCGCCGCCTCGGAAATCACGTGGTTGTTGGTGACGATGTAGCCGCGGCCGTCGATGATGACGCCGGAGCCCTGCATGCCCTCCTGGTCGCTCTTCGACTCGATGGTCACCACCGAGTCGGCGGTCGCGGCCGCCACCTTGGCGAACCGGCCGGCCGGTCCCTCGGCGTTGTTGTTGGTGGCCAGCGTGACCTTGGAGGTGGTGAACGCCTCGACGACCTCGGCGGTCTTGCGGCCGATCACTCCGCCGAGCAGGCCGATGACCAGGGCGATGAGCGCGAGGACGCCCAGCGCGACGTAGGAGACCTTGCCGCCGAACAGGAGGTCGCGAACGCCGAGCTTGCCGGTGAAACCCGGTGGGGTCTGCTGCACCGAGGGCGCGACCGCCGGGGTCCCTAGCGCGGCCCCGGCCGCGGGGTCCCGCCAGGGATCGTCGAGCTCGTCGGGCTGGCCGTCCTTTTCGCCGGCCAGGGCGCCTGCATCGATGGGGTGGCGCTGCAGCGTGTCGACGCTGCCGGCGGGCTTGTGGAACGCCTCCTGCAGCACCGGGTCGGCGGGTTGATCGGTGGGCCTGAACTCACCCTGGTCGCGGTATTTCGACGGGCGCACGCGTTCCGCCACGAACGACCCGTTCAGCCCGGCGGGACGGCCGAACGCCTGACGGGATGCGGGGTCGACCGGCGGCCGGGAGACGGGGCGCGGCGCCAGGCGGTAGCCGCTGCGCTTCCCGCTGTCTTTCCCTAGGTCGGAGCCCCTCTCGGAGCCCCGGTCGGAGCCCCCGTCGGAGCCTTGGTCGAAGCCTTGGTCGGAGGTCACATCACCCTCTTCTGGATCCGCGTCTGGAGCGCTAGAGACAAGCTCTGCCGGGCGCTGTGCCTCGCGCCGATGTTGTTCGTGTCCACCCTAGTATCCACGCTTCGGTGTCGGCCGCCCATGAACGCACGCGTGGGGTGGGTGGTTTCGCCGAGAGGGCGCCCGGTTAGCGACGCTCGCGCCGGTCCGGCGCCTCGCCGTCGGGTGCCTGTGCTGTCGCGGTGTCGTCGTTCGAGCAGCGCGGAATGTCGGCCAGCAGCCCGAGCAACGTGCTGGGGATGCGGATGGGATGGGAGTCGCGCAACGCCGCACGTGCCCGGCTCTGACCGTCGACCTCACCCGCGCACTCCGGGCACTGCGAGAGGTGGTGCGCTGCGCGCAGGTGCGCGTTCATTCGCAGCTCGCCATCTACGAACGCGGCGATGGCCTCCACCGAAAGATGCTCGGTCGAACCGAATTGGCGCGGAGCGCCCACCGGCGCGTCACTCTGGGAGGCGAACTGTGCGGGGAGCCAGGAGAACGCACGTCGGAACACATGTCCCACATGTCCTGGGTCGGCCATCAACGCTCCTTCCTCGCCTACACCCTCGAATGTAGCGCGAGGTGGTGCCCGATACCGCGTCTACAGCCCCCGAATCTGCTGGAATATCTCCCCGGCCGCACTAAGCCGACGCGGCCTGCAGCGGGCCGGCTTCAGGATGCGCCGCCAGGTAGTCGCGCAACGCCTGGCGTCCGCGGTGGATGCGGCTGCGCACGGTCCCCAGCTTCACGCCCAGGGTGGCGCCGATCTCCTCGTAGGACAGGCCTTCGATGTCACACAGCACCACCGCGGCACGGAATTCCGGCGGCAGCGAATCCAGGGCCGCCTGCAGGTCGGGACCCAGCCGCGCGTCGTGGTAGATCTGCTCGGGGTTGGGCTCGTCGGCGGGCACGCGGTCGTAGTCCTCCGGCAGCGACTCCATCCGGATGCGCGCGCGCCGCCGCACCATGTCGAGGAACAAGTTGGTGGTGATGCGGTGCAGCCAGCCTTCGAAGGTCCCGGGCTGGTAGTTCTGCACCGACCGGAAAACCCGGATGAAGGTCTCCTGCGTCAGGTCCTCGGCGTCGTGCTGATTGCCGGAAAGGCGGTACGCCAGCCGGTACACCCGGTCGGCGTGCTGACGCACCAGTTCGTCCCAGGACGGCATGGCCGCCTTGTCGCCGGTCGCGTCGAAGACCGCGGTACCTTGCAACTCGTCGGACGTCTTTTCCGCCCATTCGTCGTCGCGCCACTCTTGGGCGTGCGACATGCTGGTTGGGCTCAGAAGCATAGTGATGTTCGGTTCCTCCGGATCTGACCTGCCATCGAGAGTTGACAGTTCATCGCCGTCGGAAACAGTGATCCGCCACTGAATATTCCCGCCGTTACCGCTGTTGCCGCCGTCCCCGGTCCAGCGCCCTCCGCGATCCATACCGTTACCGTCGCCTACCGGGGTATGCACGGCATAAAAACAATCTGAGCTGAAGCTGAGAAATCAGATCGTTACCGGCGTTAAGCAGGGCGTATGCCCGCGATGGTGACTTTGGTCGCCCCGAGACTCCCGGGCGCGTCGCCATGGCCCCAAATCAGGGCGCGCCTGACCGAGACCGGCGCCGATTGGAATACGCTGCGGGCATGGACGGCACCGACGCAGACGCTCCCGGTCAGACGGCCCCCAGTCGAGCCCCCAATCGAGCAGAATCCCTCTCCGCGCACGCCGAGGCGTCGATCTCCGAAGACGCCGTGTTGGTCGCCGCCCGCGAACGGGCCATGGACATCGGCGCGGGAGCGGTGACGCCGGCGGTCGGTGCGCTGTTGAGCCTGCTGACCAAGCTCAGCGGCGGCAAGGCGGTCGCCGAGGTGGGGACCGGCGCGGGGGTCAGCGGGCTGTGGTTGTTGTCGGGGATGAGCGACGACGGCGTGCTGACCACGATCGACATCGAGCCCGAGTACCTGCGCATGGCCAAGCAGGCGTTCTCCGAAGCCGGCATCGGGCCGTCGCGTACCAGGCTGATCAGTGGCCGCGCTCAGGACGTGCTCACCCGGCTGGCCGACGCGTCGTACGATCTGGTGTTCATCGACGCCGACCCGATCGACCAGCCGAACTACGTGGTCGAGGGCGTGCGGTTACTGCGGCCCGGCGGCGTCGTCGTCGTGCACCGTGCGGCGCTCGGCGGGCGGGCCGGTGACCCCGAGGCCCGCGACGCCGAGGTGGTCGCGGTGCGCGAGGCCGCCCGCCTCATCGCCGAGGACGAGCGGCTCACCCCCGCGCTGGTGCCCCTCGGGGACGGGCTGCTCGCCGCGGTCCGCGATTAGCTCCCGCCAGACCCGGACCCGGCCGCGAGCGGGACCTCATTTTTGCGCGCCCGCGTGACTTTCGAGGCCCTGGTGTCGCTTGACGCGTGACTGAACGTTAGTTTAATGTACTGAACATGCGTTCAGCCGACCTGACCGCGGCCGCCCGGATTCGCGACGCGGCCATCGCGCAGTTCGGCGACCACGGGTTCGGCGTGGGACTGCGTGCGATCGCCGACGCAGCGGGGGTGAGCGCCGCGCTGGTCATTCACCACTTCGGATCCAAGGACGGACTGCGCAAGGCCTGCGACGACTACATCGCGGAAGAAATCCGAACCACCAAGTCGGAGGCGCTCAAATCGAACGACCCCGCCACGTGGTTCGCGCAAATGGCGGAGATCGAGTCCTACGCACCGCTGATGGCCTACCTGGTCCGCAGCATGCAGTCCGGCGGCGAGCTGGCAACGATGTTATGGCGCAGGATGATCGAGAATGCCGGAGAGTATCTGGACGAGGGCGTGCGGGCCGGCACCATCAAGCCCAGCCGCGATCCCCGGGCCAGGGCGAAATACCTCGCCATCACCGGCGGCGGCGGCTTCCTGCTGTATCTGCAGATGCACGAGACGCCAACCGATATTCGTGCCGTGCTCCGCGACTATGCGCGCGATATGACACTGCCCGCCCTGGAGATCTATACCGAAGGGCTGATGGCGGATCGCAGGATGTACGACGCATTTCTGGCCGCCGAGGAACAAGGAGAATCCCATGCCAACTGAAAACTCCGGCACCCCGCCGCCCATCGAAATCCGCGGCCTCACCAAGAACTT
Organism: Mycobacterium sp.; assembly: GCA_031292665.1. Taxonomy (GTDB): domain Bacteria; phylum Actinomycetota; class Actinomycetes; order Mycobacteriales; family Mycobacteriaceae; genus Mycobacterium. The sequence continues at coordinate 6,467 of JARLGR010000091.1, forward strand.
CGGCGCGGTGCGCGCGCTGGACGGCCTGGATCTCACGGTGCACGAGGGAGAAGTGCACGGGTTCCTCGGGCCGAACGGTGCCGGCAAGTCGACGACCATCCGCATCCTATTGGGTCTGGTGAAAGCCGACGGTGGAACCGCGCGACTGCTGGGCGGCGACCCGTGGGCCGACGCCGTCGATTTGCACCGCCGGATCGCCTATGTGCCGGGCGATGTGACGCTGTGGCCGTCGTTGACCGGCGGCGAGACCATCGACCTGCTGGCCCGCATGCGCGGCGGCATCGACCGGCAACGCCGCGCCGAGCTGATCGAGCGCTTCGACCTGGACCCGCACAAGAAGGCGCGCACCTACTCGAAGGGCAACCGCCAGAAGGTTTCTCTCATTTCGGCATTCTCGTCGCGAGCCGCGCTGCTGCTGTTGGATGAGCCCAGCAGCGGCCTGGATCCGTTGATGGAGAACGTGTTTCAGCGGTGCGTGCTCGAGGCCCGTGACCGTGGTGCGACCGTCCTGCTGTCCAGCCACATCCTTGCCGAAACCGAAGCGCTGTGCGAGAGGGTCACCATCATCCGGTCCGGCAGGACCGTCGAAAGCGGTTCGCTGGACTCCATGCGGCACCTCAGCCGCACCTCGATCAAAGCCGAAATAATCAGTGATCCAGGCGATCTCACCCGGATCAAAGGCGTCGAGGACGTCAGCATCGACGGCAACACCCTGCGCGCCCAGGTCGACAGCGAAAGCCTCGGGGAGCTCATCCGGGCGCTCGGCGACGCGGGGGTGCGCAGCCTGGTGAGCCAGCCGCCGACCCTCGAGGAACTCTTCCTGCGCCACTACGACACCACGAAGGTGCCGGCGTTATGAGCACCGCGACCCTGGATCGGCCGCGCCACCCGGCTCACCCCCGACCTCGGGCCGGCTCGAATTTCTCCGGAACGCTCGGCGTCCTGCGGCTCTACCTGCGCCGCGACCGAGTCTCCCTGCCGCTGTGGGTTTTACTGCTGTCGGTGCCCCTCGCCACGGTGTATGTCGGCAGCGTCGCCGAGGTCTATCCCACCGCGGCCGCGCGCTCCGCATTCGCCGCCTCCATCACCGCCAGCCCGGCGCAGCGCGCGCTGTACGGGCAGATTTACAACGACAGCCTCGGGGCCGCCGGCATTTGGAAAGCCGGCATGTTCCACCTGCTGATCGCGGTGGCCGTCATCCTGACGGTCATCCGGCATACCCGAGCCGACGAGGAGACCGGCAGGACCGAAATGGTCGACTCGACGGCCGTCGGCCGGTACGCCAGCCTGACCGCGGCGCTGGCGTTGTCGTTCGGGGCGTCGGTGGCCACCGGCGTGATCGGCGCGGCCGGTCTGCTCACCACCGACGTCCCCGCGGGCGGGTCGCTCGCTTTCGGGGCGGCACTGGCCGCCTCCGGCCTGGTGTTCACCGCGGTCGCCGCGGTGGCCGCTCAGCTGTCGCCGAGCGCCAGCTTCGCCCGGGGCGCCGCGTTCGCCGCGCTGGCAGTCGCGTTCACCCTGCGCGCCGTCGGGGACGCCGGCGATGGCAGGCTGTCCTGGCTCTCGCCGCTGGGCTGGTCGCTTCAGGTCAGGCCCTACGCGGGCGACCGGTGGTGGGTTCTCCTGCTGCACTTGGTGACCGCGACCGCGCTCACCGTGGCGGCGTACCGACTGCTCGCCGGCCGTGACGTCGGCGCCGGGCTCATCGCCGAACGGCCGGGCCCCGGCACCGCCGGACCCGCGCTCGGCAACGCCTTCGGCCTCGCGTGGCGGCTCGACCGGGCCGCGCTGGTGCTGTGGACGGTCGGCCTTTGCCTGTACGGCCTGCTGATCGGCAGCGTGGTGCACGGCATCGGCGACGAGTTGGGCGACAGCAGCGCCGCGCGTGACATCGTCGCGCGGATGGGCGGCACGAGCGCGTTGGAGGAGGCCTTCCTCGCGGTGGCGTTCACCATGATGGGCATGGTGGCGGCCGCATTCGTCATCTCGCTCACCCTGCGACTGCATCAGGAGGAGTCCGGCCAGCGGGCGGAGACGACGCTGGCCGGCGCTGTTTCGCGAACGCGTTGGTTGGCCAGTCATTTGGTGCTCGCGGTGACCGGTTCCGCCGTTGCGATGCTGGGCAGCGGAATCGCCGCCGGACTGCTCTACGGCGCCGCGGCCGGCGACCCCGGCGGCAAGCTCGGCACCGTCGTCGCAAGCGCCGCGGTCCAACTGCCCGCCGTGTGGCTGGGGTCCGCCGTGACATTGGTATTGTTCGGCCTCGCGCCGCGCTTCGCACCCGTGGCATGGGGCATTCTCGTCGGCTTCGTCGCCCTGTATCTCGTCGGTTCGCTGGCCGAATTCCCGCAGTGGGTGCTCGATCTGGAGCCGTTCGCGCATACGCCGCGGGTCGGCACCGACTTCACCGCTGTGCCGCTGCTGTGGCTGCTGGCCATCGACGCGGCGCTTTTTGCGTTCGGGGCCATGGCTTTTCGACGGCGCGATCTGCGTTGCTAGGAGTGTCAGTAAAAACCACTCTTCGGGCGATCGGATTCGGGCTCGTCGGACTTGTCCTGTTCGGTTTGGGGTTGTTTCTGCCTGCGTGGACGTTTGCGTACTGGCAGGCATGGGTCTTTTTGGCGGTGTTCACCGTCTCCACGTGGGTCCCGAGCATCTACTTGATCCGTACGAACCCGGCTGCGCTGGAGCGACGCATGCACGCGGGGCCAAGCGCGGAAACCATGCCGGTGCAGAAAGTGGTGATGGTCTTCTCCTTCATGTCGCTGGCGGCGATGATGGTGGTCAGCGTCCTTGACCATCGCTTTGGTTGGTCGACGGTGCCGACGGCGATCTCGGTGCTAGGCGACGTATTGGTCGCGACCGGACTCGGTTTGGCCATGCTGGTGGTCGTTCAGAACAGCTATGCCGCCGCGAACATCACAGTCGAGACGGGACAGACGCTGGTCTCCACCGGTCTGTACGGGTTCGTGCGGCACCCGATGTACACCGGAGACATAATCATGATGGTGGGCATTCCGCTGGCACTCGGCTCGTACTGGGGGCTGCTCCTCGTCGTTCCCGGCCTGATAGGACTGGTTATTCGCATCTTCGACGAAGAAAAGCTGCTCGAGCAACAACTCGACGGGTACCGCGACTACACGCGGCGGGTGCGCTATCGGTTGGTGCCCGCTGTCTGGTAGCGGCCAGGCCAGTCCGCCTAGAGTATGGGCGTGGCCCGCAATCCGGCACCTATTTTGGACCGGCCCTGGCGGCGTCCCGGCGCCCTCCGGTATGCGCTGAGCCGCCTTCGCGGCCTCGCCAGGCCGCCCGTAACCGTCACCGACCCACCGTCCGGCATGGTCGTCGAGCGCGACATCGGCGTCCCCACCCGCGATGGAACGGTGTTGCAAATCAACATCTTTCAGGAGGACGACGGCGCGGCCCGCCCGGTCATCCTGAGCATTCATCCCTATGGCAAGGACAATCTGCCGAAACGGCGGGGCAAGAGGTGGACGTTCTCCCCGCAATACCGCGCGTTGCGCCAGCCGAAGCCGGTGAGCTTCTCGGCGCTGACCGGTTGGGAGGCGCCGGACCCGGCCTGGTGGACCGCGCACGGTTTCACCGTGGTGAGTGCCGACTCGCGCGGCTGCGGCCATTCCGACGGCACCGGCAAGCTGTTGTCGCGCCAGGAGGCCGAGGACACCTACGACCTGGTCCAGTGGATCGCCGGCCGGCCGTGGAATGACGGCCGGGTGCTCATGCTCGGGGTGTCCTACCTGGCCATCAGCCAGTACGCCGTTGCGGCCCTGCAGCCGCCTGCGCTGCGGGCGATCTGCCCGTGGGAAGGCTTCACCGACGCATACCGGGACCTCGCGTTTCCGGGCGGCGTTCGGGAGTGCGGCTTTGCCCGGTTCTGGTCACGCATCATTCGGCGCACCACCCGGCAGACCTACGACTTCGAGCGGGTGCAGGACGGCCACCCGCTGCGCGACGACCTCTGGCGCTCGCTGGTACCCGACCTGTCGGCGATCACGGTCCCGATGCTGGTCTGCGGGAGTTTCTCGGACAACAACCTGCACAGCCGTGGTTCGATCCGGGCGTTCACCCATGGTGGTTCCGCCCAAGCCCGCCTCTACACCCATCGCGGCGGTAAGTGGACGACCTTCTACTCCCAGGACGCCCTGACGGAACAACTCGCATTCTTCCGCGCCGTGCTGGAGGGTGCGCCCGCTTCCCGCAGCGTGCGCCTGGAGGTCCGCGAGGACCGCGACACCGTCGCCGCTGTGCGGGAAGAAGCCGAATGGCCGCTGGCCCGCACGAATTGGCGGCCTTTGTATCTGGCCGGGTATCTGGCCGGGTATCTGGCCGGCGGCGGGGTGCTGACACCCGAGCGGCCGCTGGCGGCGGGTAGCGTGACGTTCGAAACCCATTCCCGTGCAGCGGTTTTCACCTGGACGGCCCCGGCGGACACCGAGCTGACCGGCCCGATGGTGGCCCGTTTGTGGGTCGAGCTCGACGGCCGCGACGACGCCAACCTGTTCGTCGGCGTCGAAAAATGGCGCGGGGGAACGTTCGTCGAATTCGAGGGGTCGTACGGGTACGGGCGCGACCGCGTGACGACGGGTTGGCAGCGGGCCGCGCTGCGTACGCTCGACCCTGACCTATCGCGGCCGTGGGATCCGGTCCCGGCATGCACCGAGGCGCAGCCGGTCCTCGCCGGTCAGGTTGTCGCGGTCGATGTCGCGCTGGGCCCGTCGGCGACGTTGTTCCGCGCCGGTGAGCAGGTGCGCCTGGTAGTCGCCGGGCGCTGGTTGTGCCCGCGCAACCCGCTTTTCGGCCAGTTCCCGGCAGCCTACGCCAACTCGCCGCGCGGTCGCGTCACGCTGCACTGGGGCCCGCGTTACGACGCGCACCTGCTGATCCCGGAGATCCCCTAGGCGGCGAGCTGGGCGCACTCCCCCGCGAGCGGGTGGGGGTACCTCCCGCCTGCGGGGGAGTACCCCCACCCGCGTGCGAGCAGACGCAGAGTCGCACATTTCAGTAGTGAAATATGCGACTCTGCGTCTGCTCGCGGATAACTAGGCGCTAGATCCAGACGCCCTTGCCCACCGCGACCACGCCGCCGGCGCTGATCGCGAAGCGCTCCCGATCCTTCTCCAGATCAACGCCGACCATTTCGCCCGGCCCGACGACGACGTTCTTGTCCAGGATCGCGTGCCGCACCACCGCGCCGCGGCCAACCCGGGCGCCCGGCATGATCACACCGCCTTCGACGATCGCGCCGTCGTCGACCACGACGTTCGACGACAGCACCGAGCTGCGCACCGAGGCCGCCGAGATGATGCTGCCGGCGCCCACCACCGACTCCTGCGCGGAGCCGCCGTTGACGAACTTGGCCGGCGCCAGGTTCTCTGACTCGCCGCGGATCGGCCAGCGCTTGTTGTACAGGTTGAACACCGGATGCACCGACACCAGGTCCATGTGCGCGTCGTAGAACGCGTCGAGCGTTCCGACGTCGCGCCAGTAGGCGCGGTCGCGGTCGGTGGCGCCGGGCACCTCGTTGTCGCTGAAGTCGTAAACCGCGGCCATCCCGTCGTCCACCAGCTGCGGGACGATGTCACCGCCCATGTCGTGATCCGAGTGGTCGTTGTCGGCGTCGGCGCGGATCGCGTCGATGAGAACCTTGGTGGTGAAGATGTAGTTGCCCATCGACACGAACGCCGAGTCGGGGTCGTCCGGGGTCCCCGGCGGGTCCTGCGGCTTCTCCACGAAATCGCGGATGCGGCCGGACTCGTCGGCGTCGATGCAGCCGAATGCGCTGGCACCGGCGCGCGGAACGCGGATGCCGGCCACCGTTGCCCCCGCCCCGCTGTCGATGTGGAACTGGACCATCTGCTCGGGGTCCATCCGGTACACGTGGTCGGCGCCGAAAACCACTATGTAGTCGGGGTCTTCGTCGTAGATGAGATTGAGCGACTGGTAGATGGCGTCGGCGGAGCCGGTGTACCAGCGCGGGCCGAGTCGCTGCTGTGCCGGCACCGGGGTGATGTACTCGCCGGCCAGGCCGGACAGCCGCCAGTTCTGCGAGATGTGACGGTCCAGTGAATGAGACTTGTACTGGGTGAGAACGCAGATCCGCAGATATCGGGCATTGACGAGGTTGGACAGCACGAAGTCGATCAGGCGATAGGCACCGCCGAAGGGAACCGCGGGCTTGGCCCGGTCCGCCGTGAGCGGATACAGCCGCTTGCCCTCACCGCCGGCCAGGACGATGCCCAGCACGTGTGGCGCTTCCCTCATGGGTTCAACCTATCGGCCGGCGGGAACCGCTGCCAGGGGGATTGCGCTATTGGACGTGTTCTGTCGGGCTGTCCGTCAAGGTATTTGGGTAAGGCTGCCCTTTTCGAATGCGCGGCCCGACTCGCGCGGCGCGGAGAACCCGAACTACCGTGCGGAGTATGCGGGTGGCGATGATGACTCGGGAGTATCCGCCCGAGGTCTACGGGGGAGCCGGCGTCCACGTCACTGAACTGGTCGCCCAGCTAGGCCGACTGTGCGCGGTGGACGTGCACTGCATGGGCGCACCACGACCGGGGGCCTTCGTCCACCAGCCCGATCCGCGGTTGCAGAGCGCCAACGCGGCACTGTCCACGCTGTCGTCGGACCTGATGATGGCCAACGCCGCGTCGGCGGCCACCGTCGTGCACTCGCACACGTGGTATACGGGCTTGGCCGGCCATCTGGCCGCGCTGCTCTACGACATTCCCCACGTCTTGACCGCGCACTCCCTCGAGCCGATGCGGCCGTGGAAGGCCGAACAACTCGGCGGCGGCTACCGGATCTCGACGTGGGTGGAACACACCGCGGTGCTGGCCGCCCACGCCGTCATCGCGGTCAGCTCCGCGATGCGCGAAGACATCCTGCGGGTCTACCCCGCGCTGGATCCGGGCCTGGTGCACGTCATCCGCAACGGCATCGACACCGATGTCTGGTATCCCGCCGGGCCGATGCGATCCGGCTCCGTGCTGGCCGAACTCGGCGTCGATCCCGGCCGGCCCATCGTGGCGTTCGTCGGGCGGATTACCCGGCAGAAGGGCGTCGCCCACCTGGTGGCGGCCGCGCACCGATTCAGCCCCGACGCGCAATTGGTGCTGTGCGCCGGGGCCCCCGACACCCCGGAGATCGCCGACGAGGTTCGGACCGCGGTGGCCGGGCTGGCCCGCAACCGCACGGGGGTGTTCTGGATACGCGAGATGCTGCCGATCGGCGAGCTACGCGAAATACTGACGGCGGCAGACGTTTTCGCGTGCCCTTCGGTGTACGAGCCGTTGGGCATCGTGAACCTGGAGGCAATGGCCTGCGCGACGGCGGTGGTCGCTTCCGACGTCGGCGGGATTCCGGAAGTGGTCTCCGACGGGGTCACCGGTTCGCTGGTGCATTACGACGCCGGCGATCCGGTCGGTTACCAGACCAGGCTGGCCGGCGCCGTCAACGAACTGATAGCCGACTCTGAAAAGGCAAAGCGCTACGGCCTGGCCGGGCGCCAGCGCTGTATGGCGGAGTTCTCGTGGGCCCGCGTCGCCGAGCAGACGCTTGACATCTATCGGAAGGTGTGTGCGTGACCGACAGTGTCTGCCCGGGCCCGTAACGCTAACTGGGGCTGGTAACGCCCTTGAGTTCGTCGCCCAAGGCGGCGGCTTCGTCTGGCGTCAGCTCGACGACCAGTCGACCGCCTCCCTCGAGTGGTACCCGCATCACGATGCCGCGCCCCTCCTTGGTTGCTTCCAGAGGACCGTCCCCGGTCCGGGGCTTCATCGCCGCCATCGAGTGCTCCCTCCAGGTTCGAGCTGGCCCGCCCTCGCGGACCTGGTCGGCGCCGAGCATGCCCGGCCAACGACTTTCCAGCCACACCCGGCATCGAACTGCCTAATCACGCCTCCATTGTTCCCTATCGAGGTCACCAATGGCACAAAGACCCCGCTTGTCGCGCCGCAGCGGGCTGTCAAAGCGCTTCTGTCGGCACCCAGCAATCGCGGATATGGTCGTCCACCATGCCGGTCGCCTGCATCAGCGCGTAGGCGGTGGTTGGCCCGACGAAGCGGAATCCGCGGCGCTTCAGTTCCCGCGCCATGGCCTTCGATTCCTCGGTGGCCGAGGGGATTTGGGACGCCTCGACCGGCCGGGGCCGGGATGCCGGCGCGAACGACCACAGCAGTTCGGACAGCTCCGCCGAAGACCCCAGGTCAGCGGCCGCGCGCGCGTTGGCGATCGTCGCCTCGATTTTGGCGCGATTGCGGACGATGCCCTCGTCCGCCATCAGCCGCTGCACGTCGGCATCGGAGTAGCCGGCGACCGTGTCGATGTCGAAGCCGGAGAAGGCGCGCCGGAAGTTCTCCCGTTTACGCAGGATGATCAGCCACGACAGGCCGCTCTGAAAGGCCTCCAGGCTCATGCGCTCGAACAGGGCCACCGGATCGCGCAACGGGCGACCCCATTCTTCGTCGTGGTAGCTGCGGTACAGCTCGAAGTCCGGCCCGGGCCGAAGAGTCGCCCAGCCACAGCGGACCCGCCCGTCGTCGCTCACATCTAGTCCTGACGGTCCCCGCCGTCGTCAGGTTCCACCGGGTCGGGCCGGGCCGGGGTTCCGGCCGCCGCGACCGTCGGGGCCTGGGCAGCCGCCAGCTGGCCTCGCAGCGCCTCGAGCTCTCGGGCGAGCCGGTCGAGCACCCAGTCCACCTCGCTGGTCTTGTAGCCGCGCAGCACCTGGGTGAACTTGACGGCGTCGACGTCGGTGCCGGTCAGGCCGTAGGCGGGTAGCACCGTCGCGGTCGTGCCGCGCGGCAGGGGCGGCAGCTGCTCGCCGCGCCCGAACAGCAGGCTGGCCGCGCCGAAAAGCACGATCGCCACCAGCACCAGCACCACCAGGTACAGCAACACCAACGCCACGGGATCGATATTGCCCTATCCGGCCGACGGGCCCCACCGGGGCCTAAAAGAGCCCCAGAGAGGTCCTGAAGGGGTCCTGAAGCGGCCCTAAACAGGCCTCAGGCGCTGCATCGGCGGCCGGTCGGCCAGCGACACCGGCGAGGTGTGGGGGGTGTAGCCCCCGCCGTCGGAGCCCTCGGGACCGTCGGCGAAGAACTGGGTCAACCCCACCCCGGAGTCAGGGATGCCGCACCGGGAGAGCAGCGTCGCGATCACCTGGCGGCTCATCGCGCCCAGCTCGGCCAGCGGCCGGTTGCGGTGCGCGCGAACTCCGAGATTGACCTGGGCGATCGCGTCCAGGCCCAGCCGGTCGAAGGTGTCCACCAGCAGGCCGATCTCCACGCCGTAGCCCGGGGCGAACGGCAACGACGTCAGCAGTTCCCGGGTGGCCGCGTACTCCCCGCCCAGGGGCTGCAGCATGCAGCCCAGCTCGGGCCGCAGCGCCGCCAGCAGCGGCCGCGCCACCAGCTCGGTGACCCGGCCGCCACCCGTGGCGCCCGCGCCGCCGCTCGCGTCGCCGACGTTCAGCGGCCGGCGGTAGAAGCTTTTGACCAGGTGGATGCCGTCGCCGGTCAGCAGCGGACCCACCAGCCACGGTACGAACATCGGGTGCGGATTGATCAGGTCCGAGTCGATGAAGACCACGATGTCGCCGCTGGTGACCGCGAGCGAACGCCACAGCGCCTCGCCCTTGCCGGGCCGGGTCGGAACTTCGGGCAGCGCCTGCTCCCGGCTGACGACGCGGGCGCCGGCGGCGATGGCGCGGATCTCGGTGTCGTCGGTGGAGCCGGAGTCCAGCACGATGAGCTGGTCGACCAGCCCCCCACCGTCCCGGACCAGCGGCGAGATGCTCTCGATCACCGACTCGATGGTTTCTTCCTCGTCGAGCGCCGGCAGCACCACGGAGATCGTCCGCCCGGCCTTCGCCGCCTCCAGTTCGTCGAGGCTCCAGCCCGGACGGATCCAGCTCCCGTTGGACAACCAGGTGTCGCCGGGGCGGGCGGCGAGGACGCCGTCAGCTCCGAGATCCCCGGCGACCAGCTCCGATGCCGTCATGCGAGTCCCCTCACCGTGCGCGTCGGGGGGCGCGTGCCCTGGATGGAGGCCACCATCTCCAGCACCCGCCGGGTGGCGGCGACCTGGTGCACCCGGAACATCCGCGCGCCGGCCGCCGCCGCCAGCGCGGTGGCCGCCAACGTTCCCTCGAGCCGTTCGGTCAATTCCACACCCAGAGTCTCCCCGACGAAGTCCTTGTTACTCAAAGCCATCAGGACGGGCCATCCGGTGTTCACGAGGTCGCTGACGTGGCGCAGCACCAGCAGCCCGTGGAAGGTGTTCTTGCCGAAATCGTGGGCCGGGTCGATGAGCACGCGATCGCGGGCCACCCCGGCGGCGACCGCGCGTTCGGCCGCGGCGGTGACCTGGCGGATGACGTCGTCGACCACCCCGCGGGTGGTGGTTCCGTAGTTCACCCGGAACGGGCGCGTGCGCGGCAGCGCGCCGCCGGTGTGCGAGCAGACCAGGCCCGCGTCGAACTCCGCCGCCACCTCGGCGAGGGCGGGGTCGATGCCGCCCCAGGTGTCGTTGATCAAGTCCGCCCCCGCCGCGCAGGCGACCTTGGCCACCTCCGAGCGCCAGGTGTCGACGCTGATCAGCTGGTACGGATAGGCATCGCGCAGCCATTCGATGAACGGCACCAGCCGGGCGATCTCCATGTCGGCGTCGACGGCATCGCCGGGGCCGGCTTTCACGCCGCCCACGTCGATGACGTCGGCGCCTTCGGCGACCGCCTGATGCACGGCGGCCCGGGCGGCCTCGTCGCCGAAGGTCGCGCCCTTGTCGTAGAACGAGTCCGGGGTGCGGTTGATGATCGCCATGATCAGCGGGCGATCTCCTGCGACCGGGCGGCCGCACAGTGTCGAATGGCCGGCTGACGCCGGCGGTGTCGAATGCACACGTCCATGGTGCCTGGTCACCGCATCGGGCGCTTCCCGGCCGCCGTGCGCTCCGGGCTCGCGAGCGTAACGCCATGACGATTTTCGAATTTCCGCCCTGCCGTCACGCTCGCGGACCATTTCTTTCAGCCCTGCGGCCGCTTACCCGACGCAACCTCTTCGGGATACTCGTCGTAGTACGGCACGTAGCCCTCGTCGCGGCCGGCCAGCACGTACAGCGGGTCCTCCACGTCGGGGCCGTAGGCCTCGTCGCGCAGCTCCACCTTGCGGCTCTTGAACGTCGTGGTCTGCACCAGCTCCGTGACCACCCGCACGAACAGCGGCAGCGCGTAAGGCGGGAGCTGGCCGTACACCGCTTGGGCCAGGGACCGGCCGTCGAACTGCGCGCCGTCGCGCAGCTTGATCGCGGCCATCCCGGCGCGCCCGCCGGTGCGGGGAATCTCCACCCCGAACACCGTGCACTGCTCGAGGGCGTCGTCGGTGGCCAGGGCCGCTTCGACCTGCGTGGTGGCGACGTTCTCGCCCTTCCAGCGGAAGGTGTCGCCGAGCCGGTCGACGAACGCGGCGTGACCCAGGCCCTGCGGGCTCATCACGTCGCCGGTGTTGAACCAGCAGTCCCCCTCACGGAATGCGTTGCGCACCAACTTCTTCTCGCTGGACTCCTTGTCCGTGTAGCCGTCGAACGGCTGCAGCCGGTTGACCTTACTCAGCAACAGGCCCGGCTCACCGGCGGGCACGCGAAGCACCCGCCCGTTCTCGTCGCGCAGCGGGGCGCCGGTGTCGGGGTCGTACTCAACGTAGGCCAACGGCATCGGGAAGACGCCCGTGCTCCTGGGCACGTTGAAGATGTTGATGAACGCGGTGTTGCCCTCGCTGGAGGCGTAGAACTCACACACCCGCCCGATGCCGAACCGATCCGTGAAGTCGTCCCAGATCTCCGGGCGCAGCCCGTTGCCGGCGATCACCCGCACCTTGTGCGCGCGGTCCGTTGGCTTGGGGGGCTGATTGAGCAGGTACCTACAGATCTCGCCGATGTAGATGAACGCCGTGGCCTCCGCGGCGATCACCTCGTCCCAGAACTTCGACGCCGAGAACGACGTGCCGAGGGCCAGCGTCGCCCCGGAATTGATCACCGACGACAACGCCACCGTCAGCGCGTTGTTGTGATACAGCGGCAGGCAGCTGTACAGCGTGTCGCTGCTCTTCAGCCGCAACCCCATGCCGCCGAACGCGGCCAGCGCCTTGAGCCACCGCAGGTGCGTCATCACGCTGGCCTTGGGGAACCCCGTCGTGCCCGACGTGAAGATGTAGAACGCCGTGTCCCTGGCCGACACGGCGGACGCCGTCGCCGGATTGGTGGCCGGCGCGCTCGCGGCGAACCGCGCCAGGTCGTCGACGGTCAGCGTCGCGGTGGTGCCCGCCCCGCCGCACTCGGCGACGGCGCTGACCAGGTCGGTCTCCGCGATCAACACCTTGGCGTCCAGCAGTCCCAGGCTGTGCGCCAGCACCTCGCCGCGCTGGTGGTAGTTGATCATGCCGGCGACGGCGCCGCACTTGACCGCGGCCAGCATGGTCAGCACCGCGTTGGGCGAGTTGCGCAGCATGATCCCGACCACGTCGCCGCTGCCGACGCCGCGCGCGGCCAGCACCGCGGCGTACCTGTTGGCGGTCGCGTTGGCGTCGCGGTAGGTCAGCTCCTGGTCACCGAACCTCAGGAAGACCCGATCGCCGTAGCGGGCGGCCCGTTCCTGGAACACCGTGCCGATCGATTTCTTCGACTTCGGCTGGGCCAGCAACCCGGTCAGCGCTCCGCGGACCATTACCGGCATGTCGGCCAGCAGGCCCGGCACGCGCGCTGCGATATCGGTCAGGCCGACCGCGGTGCGCGCTCCCCTCTCGTGATCGGACACGTTACCCCTCTGCACCCCTCGATTTCGGCTCAAAAACAAGCTTAATAGGGAGGTTGCGGCGCCAACCGGCTCAGGCTGGTGCACACGCCTCCACCGCGGCACTCACCTTGTCGACCAGCACCAACCGGTCCATCGCCGTCTGCGAGATGTAGCCACGGTCGGCCAACCCGCACAACCAGAGCCACAGGCCTTCGTAGTGACCGAAGGAGTCCAGCAGCACGATGGGTTTGCGGTGCAAGCCGAGGTAGCCGGTGGTCCAGGCGTCGAGCAATTCGTCCAAGGTGCCGACGCCGCCCGGCAGCACGATGAACGCATCGGCGCGGTCTTCCATCATCTGCTTGCGCTCCCGCATGGTCTCGCTGACGATCATCTCGTCGGCGTCCGCGTCGGCGATCTCGCGCCGCATCAAGGCCTGGGGGATGACGCCGACGGTCCGGCCCCCGCGCGACCGTGCCGCGCTCGCCACCGCACCCATAGCCGAGACCCGGCCGCCGCCCCACACCAGGGTCCAGCCCCGCTCGGCGATCGCCTCGCCGAGTTCGTTGGCGAGCGTGAGCAATTCGGGGTGTTGCGGCCCGGACGCACAATACACGCAGACGGCCCAGTCGCCTGCCGTGTCGCGTTCCGGGCGCATACCCGCCAAAGGTAGACCAAGCCCGGTGCGGGATGCACACCGCGCGCAATAAAATTCGGCGATGCCGATTCGATGGAACGTGCCCCAACACGCGGCGGCCCAGGAGCGGCTGGACGCGGTCCTGGATGGGGCCCTGGGAGCCGGGCGCGGGGCCGTCGTGCTCGGGCCCGACGGCGTCGGCAAATCGACCTTGGCCCGGTTGGCCGCCGAGAGTTACTGCGGCCGGCACCCGGCGACGCTGACCCGCTGGGTCACCGGGACCCCCACCGAACGCGCGATCCCCTTCGGCGCTTTCAGCCACCTTGTCGAGATCGCCGAGATCGGCAAGCCGGCGGCGCTGCTGCGGGCGGCCCGGGCCTCGTTGGACGGCGACGATCTGCTGCTGGTCGTCGACGACGCGCACGACCTGGACCTCCTGTCCGCCACGTTGGTGTATCAGTTGGCGCTGGTCGGGAAGGCCCGGATGATCGTCAGCGCCCGCGGCCCGGATTTTGGGTCGGCCCCCGAGGCCATCGCGGCGTTGTGGACCGACGGGCTGCTCGACCGCATCGACATCGAGCAGCCCGGCGGGACGACCACACCTGCGGAGGTCGACGCGTTCCTTGCGGAATTGCCGGCGGCGGCGCGCTCGGTGCTGGACTACCTCGCCGTGGAGGAGCCGCTGTCGCTCGCCGATCTGACCACCCTCGCCGGCGACGGCACGGTGCAGGAGGCGGTGGAGTGCGGCGCGGCGGAAACCCGCGCGCGCGGCGGGGCCTCGGACGACCCCGTCGTGTACACGGCGCACCCGCTGTTCGCCGAACGAGCACGCGCCGCGCTCGGCCCCGACGAGGAGCGGCGACTGCGGACCGAACTGGTCACGCTGCTCTCGCAGCACCCGTCGGACCATCTCACCGATCGGCTGCGCCTGGCGTCCCTGGCGCTGGGCAGTGACGCCGTGCAGCCGGTAGCGCAGGTCGTCGCCGCCGCGCAGCAGGCGTTGCAATTGGGCGACCTCGCACTGGGCGAACGGCTGGCCCGTGCGGCGCTGGAGCGGTCCGGCGGCTTGGCGGCGCGGCTGGCGCTGGCGCATGCCCTGGCGTGGCGGGGCCGCGGCCGCGAGGCCGACGCGGTGCTGGCCGACGTGGACTCCGCCGCTCTGGCGGAACCGGCGCTGATGGACTGGACGCTGCTGCGCGCGGCAAACCAGTTCTGGATGCTCAGCGAGCCGGAGCGGGCCACAGCGTTTCTGCGGACCATCCGCAATCGGGTCACCGATGCCGGCGCACGTACGACTCTCGACGGGTTGAGCGCCACCTTCGCCATGAACGCCGGCAATGTCGCGCACGCCGTTCGCGTCGGCCGCGAGGTGCTGGCGTCGCCGTCGGCCGACGACCAGGCGGTGGCCTGGGCGGCCAGCACGGCCGCCTTGTGTGCGGCGCGGCAGGGCAGATTCGACGACGTCGAGCCGCTCGCGCAGCGCGCCTTCGCCGCCGAGCATCCCGGGCTGCTGCGCTTCACCGTCGGGCTGGGCCAGACCAGCGCCCTGCTGATGGCGGGCAGGCTCGAGGCGGCGCGCGAAATCGCCCAGCAGTACACCGATTTCGCCGAACTGCAACAGCCGGGCCGCGCGATTGGTGAGGTCCTGCTGGCGCATGTCCTGATCGCGGGCGGCGAATTCGCCGAAGCGGCAGCGCTGCTCGGGCCTGCGGCCGCCACCTTGGAACGCACCGGCTACTCGTGGGGGCCGCTGTCGCTGATGCTGCTGGCCACCGCGCTGGCCCAGCAAGGAGACATACCCGGGTCCGCAAAAGCGTTGCGGCGCGCCGAGGCCCGGCACGGAACCAAGTCGGCGCTGTTCGCCCCGGAGCTTGGCGTGGCGCGGGCCTGGCGGCTCGCGTCCATGCGTGACCGGCACGGCGCGTTGGCCGCCGCACGCGACGCCGCCCGCACGGCCGAACGCGGCGGGCAGTCCGCGGTGGCGCTGCGGGCCTGGCACGAAGCAGTCCGGCTCGGCGACACCCGTGCCGCTGATCCGCTGGCCCGGCTGTGCAGCGAGATCGACTGCGCCGCGGGGCGACTCGCCCTCGCCCATGCGCGGGCGCTGGCGGCCGGTGACGAGGCGGCGCTGCGGGCCGTGTCGGACGACCTGGCGGCGGTCGGGATGCGCGCGGCGGCCGCGGATGCCGCCGCACAGGCCGAGGAGTGCGGCCGCCGGTAGCCGTGACGCGCCGAGTGTCACGCCAGAGTGGCCGCCGGCGCCGAGCGTGGCGCTGGCGTGACGCTCGGCCCTGGTACATGGCGGCCGGACACCTTGCACTGCTGGTCAGCGATGTCCGTCCATATCGTCGTGTCACTACGAGCGGTCCCGCGCCAAACCGCACGGCGATACTCATGGATGAGTCAGCTATACTCATAGCATGAGTAAGCGGCTGCAAGTCGTGCTCGATGCGGACGAGTGGCAAGAGTTGCAAATGATCGCACGCCGGCATCGGATGACCGTCTCCGACTGGGTACGCCGCACGCTGCGCGAAGCACGCGAGCGGGAACCAGGTGGCGACCTCGACGCCAAGTTGCGCGCCATTCGCGCCGCCGTACGTCATGAGTTCCCCGCCCCGGACATCGAGCAGATGCTCGAAGAGACCGAACGCGGATACCTGGACCCGCCCGAAGCTGCACGGTGATCTTCGTCGACACCAACATCCCTATGTACTTGGTGGGCGCCTCACGCCCACACAAGCTGGATGCGCAGCGCCTGCTCGAATCCGCACTCTCCGCCGGCGAACGACTGGTCACCGACGCCGAGGTATTGCAGGAAATCTGTCACCGGTATGTGGCGATCAACCGGCGGGAGGCGATCCAGCCGGCCTTCGATGCCATCCTGCAAGTAGTAGACGATGTGCTGCCGATCGGCCGTGCCGACGTCGAGCACGCAAAGGACACCCTGTTGCGCTATCCAGCGTTATCGGCCAGGGATGCACTGCACGTCGCCGTTATGGCCCGCCACAACGTCACCCAACTGATGAGCTTCGACGGCGGCTTCGACAGCTACCCGGGAATCAAGCGACTGACCTGAGCGCCCGACGCCGCCGGGCGACGTCTGCCGCGTTGGCCGCGCCGGATCGTGCGTCAACCGTGACCCCGCCGTGTCGGCGCGGTGACGATCACCCATCACTGTTTGCACAGTGAGTTCAGGGGCCTGCGGTGCGCCGGGGTTGGAGGCACGATGCGGATCCGTGTGGGCCGACTCGTTGCGGCCGGCCTGCTGATCGCGGCGCTGACGACCGATGCATCTTCCGTCGTCGCCCCACCGGCC
The DNA here is from genome assembly GCA_031292665.1 of Mycobacterium sp. Taxonomy (GTDB): domain Bacteria; phylum Actinomycetota; class Actinomycetes; order Mycobacteriales; family Mycobacteriaceae; genus Mycobacterium. Next base: position 23,228 of record JARLGR010000091.1, read on the forward strand.
GCGTTGGCTGCCTCCCCCGGGCCAACCATGCCACTCGGCCACGCCGGCCGCTGGATGACCGACGCCGACGGGCGCGTGGTCGTGCTGCACGGGCTCAACCAGGTGTACAAGGTGCCGCCGTACACGCCGTCGGCCGACGGGTTCGGCGACGACGACGCGGCTTTCCTGGCCGCCAACGGGTTCAACGCGATGCGGGTGGGTGTCATCTGGGCGGCGGTAGAGCCGCAGCCGCTCGCTTACGACGACAACTACCTCGCCTCGATCGCACAGACGGTGGCGACGCTGGCGTCCCACGGCATCGTCAGCCTGCTCGAGTTCCATCAGGACCTCTACAACGAGGTGTTCCAGGGTGAGGGCGCCCCCGCGTGGGCGGTGCAGGCCGGCGGGCTGCCCAACCCGCAGCTGGGTTTTCCCGGCAACTACTTCGCCAACCCCGCCGAGGACTATGCCTGGAATGCCTTCTGGCGGGACGCGCCGGCGCCGGACGGGATCGGGCTGCAGGACCACTACGCGCGCGCCTGGGCGCATGTCGCGGCCTTCTTCCGCGGCAACCCGGGAGTGTTCGGCTACGAGGTGTTGAACGAGCCGTGGCCGGGCCTGGTGTGGGAGCCGTGCGCGAACCCGGTGTTGGGCTGCTTGCTCTCCGACGCGAAGCTGAGGGCCTTCTACAACCGGGTCGTGCCGGCGATTCGGGCCGCCGACCCGACCACGCTGGCGTTCTTCGAGCCGAACCTGCTGTTCGACGAGGGGATCCACACCGACCTCGGCACGGTGGCCGACCCGAGCACCGGGTTCTCGTTCCACGACTACTGCGCTATCGAGTCGGTGCTGCACCAAGACATCACCTGTAGCCAGCAGGACCGGGCTACGTTCAACAACGCGCGCCGCTACACGGCCATCCACAGCATCCCGGCGCTGTTGACGGAGTTCGGTGCTACCGACGATCTGGCAAACCTCGCCGGGGTGTTGCACCGGGCCGACGATGACCGAATGGGCTGGCTGGAGTGGGCGTACACGGGCAACGACAAGACGAGCTCCGCATCGTCGCCGACCGCCCAGGCCCTGGTCTTCGACCCCAGCCAGCCGCCGACGGGTGCCAACGTCAACACGGCCAAGCTCGCGGTCCTCGCCGCGCCGTACCCCCAGGTGGTCGCGGGCACGCCGAAGGAGTGGTCGTTCGGCTCGGGCACGTTCCGGCTGTGCTACTCCACCGAACGGGCCGACCGCCAGGGCCGGTTCTCCCTCGCCGCGCAGACGTTCGTCTCGGTGACCCCGATCGAGTACCCGAACGGCTATCACGTGAGCGTCAAAGGCGGACAAGTCGTTTCGGCGCCGAACGCTCCGGTGCTGGCCGTCGTGGCGGACGCGGGCGCAGACAGCGTCGACGTCGTCGTCACCCCGTGATCGGGATCGCCAGATGGTTCAGAGGTTGAGGACGCGGACGAGCCCCTCCAGTCCGGTGAAGTCATCGCCGTTGCGGGTGTAGAGATCGAGGCCGCTGGCGTGCGCGGTCGCCGCGATCAGCAGGTCGGCAACTCGGCTCCTCGGCGTCCTTCCTTCACGCGCCACGGCGGCGACGACGAGTCCGTAACTGCGTGCCGCCGCCGCGTCGAACGGAATCGGTTCGAGTACCGACTCGACTTCCTGCAGCCGGGCCTGCCGCTTGGCCGCTTCGACCGCGTTGCCGGCCAGATGTGGGCCGGACGCCAATTCAGCAACGGTGATCGCGGAGATCGCCATTTCGTCGGGCAGTGCGGCCATGACGGCCGGGTCATGCCAGTCCACGACGACGGAGGTGTCGAGAAGGCCGGAGGCCACGCTTACAGTCCCTGGTCGATCAACCGGTCCAGGTCGGCGCGGAACTGACGATGGTCGATGCGGACACCGCCCGTGGCCAGCGCCGCGACTTCATCGCGGGATATGAAGGAACGACGACCGGCTCTGATCGGGCGAAGCTCGGCCACTGGCTCACCGTTGCGGGTGACGACGAACGTCTCGCCCGCCGTTACCGCTTCAATCACCCTGGCGTTGTCGTTGCGCAGTTCACGCTGTGCAATGGTTCTGGCCATCCGCCCGATTGTAGCAAATTGCGCTACAGAGAGCTACGTGCTCAGGTAGCGTTGCAACATCTCGACCGCGGCGGTGACGTTGCCGACCGCCACCCGCTCGTCGCGGGTGTGCGCCAGATTCGGGTCGCCGGGCCCGAAATTGACCGCCGGTATACCCCGCGCGGCAAACCGCGACACGTCCGTCCAGCCATACTTCGCCCGCACCTGCCCGCCGGCGGCCTCCACCAAAGCCTTCGCGGCCGGTTGCGCCAGGCCGGGCAGCGCGCCCGCCGCGGCGTCGGTCTGCTCGATGTACACGTCGAGCCCGTCGAACACCTCGTGCACGTGTTGCAGCGCCGCTTCCACCGACCGGTCGGGGGCAAAGCGGAAATTCGCCGTCACCGACGCCGCGTCGGGAATCACGTTGCCGGCCACCCCTCCGTCGATGCGCACCGCCGACAAACCCTCGCGGTAGGCACACCCGTCGATGTCGACCGTGCGGGCGGTGTATCCGGCCAGCCGGTCCAGCACCGCGCCCAGTTTGTGAATTGCGTTGTCGCCCAACCAGGACCGCGCCGAATGCGCCCGGGTTCCGGTGGCGCTGATCACGACGCGCAGCGTGCCCTGGCAGCCGGCCTCGATGTAGCCGCCGGTCGGCTCGCCGAGGATGGCCACATCGGCGGCCAGCCAGTCCGGCAGCTCGCGCTCGATGCGGCCCAGACCGTTTGACGCCGCGTCGATTTCCTCGCAGTCGTAGAACACCAGCGTCAGGTCGTGGACCGGTTCGGCCACCGTGGCGGCCAGGTGCAGGAAGACCGCGTCACCGGATTTCATGTCCGCGGTGCCGCAGCCATACAGTTCCCCGTCGTCCAAGCGGCTGGGCAGATTCCCGGCCGCCGGGACGGTGTCCAGGTGTCCGGCCAGCAACACCCGCGACGGCCGGCCCAGCGAAGTGCGCGCAAGCACGGCGTTGCCGTTGCGGACGATCTCGAAGCCGGACGTCTGGGCGCGCAGCGCGGCTTCCACCTCGTCGGCCAGGCGCGCCTCGCTCCTGGATTCGCTGGGGATGTCGACCAACACCGCCGTCAGCTCGATCGGGTCCCCGCGCAAGTCCAGCACGCCTCCATTGTGCCCAGCAGACGCAAAAGCTCCATTTCCACCGGCGTGTCGGGGCTTTTGTGTGCCCCCGCAGGGCGGGGGGACCCCCAGCTCGGCGGCCCAAGTAACCTGACCGCCGTGACTGGAGCTGTAGGCGCGGCAGGTATCGGGCTGGCGACGCTGGCCTCCGACGGATCGATTCTCGACACGTGGTTCCCCGCGCCGGAACTGACCGAATCGGGCACCGGCGGCACCTCGCGACTCCCCCAGTCCGACGCGCCGCCGGAGCTGGCCGCCCTGATCGGCCGCGACGACGACCGGGGCACAGAGACGATCGCGGTGCGCACGGTCATCGGCTCGCTGGACGAGGTGGCCGCCGACGCCTACGACGCCTACCTGCGGCTGCATCTGCTGTCGCACCGGCTGGTGGCGCCGCACGGGCTGAATGCCGGCGGCTTGTTCGGGATCTTGACGAACGTGGTGTGGACCAATCGCGGCCCCTGCGTGGTCGAGGGTTTCGAGGCGGTCCGGGCACGGCTGCGCCGCCACGGACCGGTGACCGTCTTCGGCGTCGACAAGTTCCCGCGGATGGTCGACTACGTCCTGCCGACCGGGGTCCGCATCGCCGACGCCGACCGGGTGCGGCTGGGCGCCCATCTGGCGCCGGGCACCACGGTGATGCACGAGGGCTTCGTGAACTACAACGCCGGCACCCTGGGGACCTCGATGGTGGAGGGCCGCATCTCCGCCGGCGTCGTGGTGGGCGATGGCTCCGACATCGGCGGCGGCGCGTCGATCATGGGCACGCTGTCCGGCGGCGGCACGGAAGTAGTCTCGATAGGCAAACGGTGCCTGCTCGGCGCCAACGCGGGGCTGGGCATCTCACTCGGCGACGACTGCGTCGTCGAAGCCGGCCTGTATCTCACCGCGGGCACCAAGGTCACCATGCCCGACGGCACGGCGGTCAAGGCGCGGGAGCTGTCCGGCGCCAATAACGTGCTGTTCCGGCGCAATTCGGTCTCGGGCGCCGTCGAGGTGGTGTCTCGCGACGGTCAGGGCATCGCGCTCAACGAGGAACTGCACGCGAATTGAGTCACCGGCCGGACTCGGCGGAGAACAGCGCCGTCCCGTTGGTTTCCGGCAACAGGTACGTGCACACCAGGCTGGTTGCCGCCAGGGTCGCCAGCATCAGGCCGATCGCCCAGCTGCCATAGGTTGCCATCAGCGTTCCGGCGAGCAGGGGCGGCAGGGCACCACCGACCACCCCGGCGAGGTTCTGCGCGAGCGCCGATCCGCTGTAGCGGTAGCGGGTGGCGAACAGTTCCGGGATGAAGGCGCCGGTAGGTCCGGAGCCGATGGGGGCGACGACGAAGGTGCCGACGACCGCGACCGTGTACCACACCGGGTTGCCGGTGTTCATCAGCGGCAGCACCAGAAACGCCCACGGCACACACAATGCCCACCCCACCAGCATGACGCGGCGCCGCCCGACCCGATCGGACAGGATCGCCGAGAACGCGACCGAGAAAAAGCTCGCCAATCCGCTCAGCACGCCGACGGACCAGATGAAGCTGCGCGTGTAGCCCAGGTGGGAGTGGGCGTACATGGTGAGGTACGTGTTGCCCATGTAGACGAAGCCGAAAGCGCTGAGCATGCTGCCGGCGGCCAGAAAGACCTCCCGGCGCTGCAAATGCAGCACCTCGGCCAGCGGCGCCTTGGGCACCAGGTTGAGGGCCTTCTCCTCGGCGAAGACCGGGGTCTCGTCGATGTTGAGCCGCACATAGAGCGCAAAGCCGATCAGCGCGGCGCTGATCAGGAACGGAATGCGCCATCCCCACTGCATGAACGCGGGGCTGTCTTCCCCGATGGTGAAGTTCACGCCCAGGAACGTCAGGCTGCTCAGCACCGCCGCGGTACCGCCGCCGAGCAGGGTGAACATTCCGTAGCGGCCACGCTTGCCGGGCGGCGCGTACTCGGCGCTCAATAGCGCCGACCCGGCCCACTCCCCGCCCACCGCGAACCCCTGCAGCAGCCGCAGCGCGACCAGGATCATCGGGGCCGCCGCGCCAATGGCGGCGGTGCTGGGGACCAGCCCCACCGACACGGTGGATACGGCCATGATCAGCAGCGTCGCCACCAGGGTCTTCTTGCGGCCCAGCCGGTCGCCGAAGTAGCCGAAGAAGGCCGCCCCCAGCGGCCGGGACAGGAATGCGGTGGCGAACGTCCCCATCGAGGCGATCATCGCCACCGTGGGGCTCAGGCCCGGGAAGAACACGGTGGGAAACACCAGCGCCGCCGCGGTGCCGTAGATCAGGAAGTCGTAGAACTCGATCGCCGAGCCGACCAGGCAGGCTGCCGCCACTCGTCGCAGCGGTGTGGTTCCGGGGCCGGCTCCAACGGTCGCAATCGCGCCTGGATTCAGCTCACCCATGCGGGGCGCTCACTCTCCGGCTGCGTTGGTGCACGATTACGAAGGTAGGTGAAGGTTCGCCGTCTTGCTCGCCAGAAAACTGGCAACTTCCTGCGTGTCGCCGCCGAGCCGAGGGCAGCACTCGCGTGCGCGCGCTCGCGACAACCGGCTCAGCCCTCGGAGTGCAACTGCTTCTTGAGGACTTTGCCCATGGCGTTGCGTGGCAGCGCGTCGACCACGCGCACCTCACGCGGCCGTTTGTGTACTGAGAGCTGTTGAGCGACGAACTCGATCAGCGCTTCCGGCTCGGCCGAGCCGACGACGAACGCGACGATCCGCTGGCCGAGGTCCTCGTCGGGCAACCCGACCACAGCCGCCTCCTGCACACCCGGATGGCCGAGCAGCGCGGTCTCGATCTCCCCCGCGCCGATGCGGTACCCGCCGGACTTGATCAGATCGACCGACTCGCGCCCGACGATGCGGTGCATCCCGCCGCCGTCGATGACCGCCACGTCGCCGGTGCGATACCAGCCGTCGGGATCGAACGCCTCGGCGGTAGCGTCGGGCCGGTTGAGGTAGCCGTCGAACATCATCGGCCCACGAACCTGAAGTCGCCCAACGGTTTCCCCGTCGTGCGGCGCCGGGCCGCCGTTGTCGTCGACCAGCCTCGTCTGCACGCCGGCGAGCGGCTGGCCCACCCAGCCCGCGCGTCGCTCGCCGTCGGCGCGCGTCGAGATGGTGATCAGCGACTCCGACGCGCCGTAGCGTTCGACGGGCCGGTGTCCGGTCAGCGCGGCCAGCCCCTCGAACACCGGCACCGGCAGCGGTGCGCTTCCCGATACCAGCAGTCGCGCCGGGCGCAGCGCCCGCGCGGCCGACTCGTCGGCCACCACCCGCGACCACACCGTGGGGACCCCGAAGTACAGCGTGCCCCCGGCCTCCGAACAGGCCTGTGCGTAGCCGGCCGGTGTCGGTTTTCCCGTATGTACGAAGCGATTTCCCATCCGCAGCGACCCCAGCAGGCCAAGCACCAGCCCGTGCACGTGAAACAGCGGCAATCCGTGGACCAGGACGTCGTCGGCGGTCCACTGCCAGGCCTCGGCCAGCGCGTCGAGATCGGCGGCGATGGCGCGCCGGCTGAGCACGACGCCCTTGGGCAGACCGGTGGTTCCCGACGTGTAGATGATCATGGCGGTCGCACCGGGTGACGGCTCGGGATAGCGGTGCCAGGACCGGGCGTGCCGTCGCACCGGGATGTGCGGCAGCCCTTCCGGCTCGTCAGGCGCCGGTCCAAGCCAGGCCTGCGCCGCGGAATCGGTGATCATGTGCCGTCGTTCCGCCGTGCCGACGTCGGCGGGCACCGGAACGAACGGCACGCCGGCGATAAGGCAGCCGGTGACGGCCAGCACCGTCGCCGCGGTCGGCGTGGCCAGGATCGCTACCCGCTCCGCGCGGGCGACCCGCTCGGCCACCGAGGTGGCGGCGCCGAGCACGTCGCTGCGGCTCAGTGTCGCGCCGTCGATGTGTACCGCGTCGGCGATGTCAGTGGCGGTAACGGCCGAGGGATTCAGCGAGGCCAGCAGCACGTGAGCAGGCTACTGCTTGTCCCAGATCTTCATCAGGGTGGATCCTTCGAGCTTGGGGCGGCAATCGCGACGACCATGCCAGTAGCCTTGCATCCGAGGAGCCGGTCTCGGAAGGCTCGCACGGACCGTGCGACTCCCCTATCGCGGGCGAAATCGCTTTTGAATCGCGGTGCGGTCTTCCGTCAGGCGGGCACCCCAATAGCCTTCGGCTCCATGTACTGATGCAGCCCGCCTAACCCGCCGCCCTCGCGACCGAAACCGCTCAACTTGAATCCGCCGAACGGCGCGTCGCCCGGGCCGACGCCGTTCACCGCGATCTGGCCGGTGCGGATGCGGCGGGCCACACCGACTGCGCGGTCCACGTCGGCGCCCCACACCGCTCCGGAGAGCCCGTAGCGCGAGTTGTTGGCGATCGCGACGGCGTCGTCGTCGTCGCGATAGCGCAGCACCGACAGCACCGGCCCAAACACTTCCTCCTGGGCGATCGCCGAATCCGGCTCCACCTCGGTCAGAATCGTCGGTTCGAAGTAGAAACCCACATCCAAGCCGGCCGGACGGCCGCCCCCGGTCGCCAGCTTCGCTCCGTCGTTGACCGCGCGGTCGACATGCGCCTGGACCCGCTCCCGCTGTGCTTCGCTGATGAGCGGTCCCATCTGGACCTCCGGACCGGCGGGGTCCCCGACGCGCACCGAACGCGCCAGCGCGACGAGCCGGTCGACGACGTCGTCGTGCAGCGAGTCCGGCAGCAGCAGCCGGCTGTGCAGGATGCAGGCCTGACCGGAATGCAGCGAGCAGCAATCGAACAACATCTTCTGCAGCATGTCGTCGGTCACCTCGGTGTCGTCGAGGACGATGCCAGCCGACTTGCCGCCGCACTCCAGCAGGATGCGCTTCATGGTCGGGCCCGCGGCCGACATCACGTCGGAGCCGACGGCCGAGCTGCCGGTGAAGCTGACCATGTCGATGCGGGGATCGGTGGTGAGCAGCTTGGCGGCCTCGACGCCGGAGGGGGTGACGACGTTGACCACGCCCGGCGGAATGTCGGTGTGGCCGTCGATGATCCGCGCGAGGGCAAGCCCGGTCAGCGGCGTCAGGGGCGAGGGCTTGAGCACGACGGTATTTCCGGCGGCCAGTGCGTTGTTCACTTTCATGACGTTGAGGCAGTGCGGGAAGTTCCACGGCGTGAGAATCGATACGACACCGAGGGGCTCGTGGCGCAGCAGCGTGGTTCCGGCGCCGATTCCGCTGACCTCTTGGTCGCCCAATTGCGTGGCGAGTTCAGCGGCCCGCATGGACATGTATCCGGCGCCATCGATTTGCATCACACGCACGTTCGCGATGCAGCCCCATTCCGCCTGGCCCAGCGCGAAGAAATCGTCGGCGTGTTTGAGCAGTGCGTCGCCGAGCTGACTCAGGCAGCGGGCTCGGTCGTCGGGGCCCATAGTCGACCACGGGCCTTCGTCGAACGCGCGCCGCGCGGCCGCGATCGCGTCGCCGACCTGGGCGACGCTCGCGTCGGGCGCGGTGGCGATGGCCGCTTCGGTGGCCGGGGAGATGTCGTCGTAGCGACCGTCCTTCGGCTCGACCCATCTGCCGTCGATGTAGAGCCGGTAGGTGTCGACAAGACTCTGTAGTTCGGCCATGCGCATCCTCACCCGCAGTCGGTCATCCAACCATCTGGTGTACACCCGTAAGGGTGTGGCGTCAATCACTGACGACGTGAACACCGAGTCATCTCAACGCGTTGCACGTGTATTGACAGCGACTGGCGGCTGGAGTAAACACAACGTCGCACGACACATCACCCCCATGTGTCGGACGCCGGATCGGCCGAAGGAGACTGCGGTGCAGACTACCTTTCCACTGCACTCCCCCGACTTCTACGCGGGTAACCCCTATCCGGCCTACCGGGAATTGCGCGCCTCGTCGCCGGTGTGCTGGAACGACGTCACGAAGTTCTGGGCGCTGCTGAAGTACGACGACGTCCGGTTCGTGTCCGGCAACCCGGCCATGTTCACCTCCACCAAGGGCATCACCATCCCCGACCCGCAGCTGCCGAACCCGGTGCAGGACGGCAACCTCATCTTCACCGACCCGCCGCGGCACCGGCGGCTGCGCAAGCTCGTCAACTCGGGTTTCACCCGGCGGCGCGTGGCCGTGCTCGAACCCAAGATCCGCGAGATCGTCCGGGGCATCCTCGACGGCTTGCAACCCGATTCCGTCTGCGAGTTCGCCGAGCAGATCGCGGCTCCGCTACCCACCCGGATGATCGCCGAGCTGATCGGTGCTCCGCCGGACGACTGGCAGCAATTCCGGGCGTGGTCGGACGCGGCCACCGGAACCGCCGACCCGGAGATCGAACTCGACCCGTTCGTGGCACTGGGGCAGCTCTATGCGTATTTCGAAAAGCTCATCGCCGCCAGGCGAATTGAACCCCGCGACGATTTGCTGTCGGTGCTGGCCGGCGCCGAGATCGACGGACATCGTCTCACCGATGAAGACCTGCTCAACTTCGCGTTCCTGCTCCTGGTCGCCGGCAACGAGACCACCCGCAACCTGATCGCGCTCGGCACGCTGGCATTGATCGCGCACCCGGACCAATGCCGCCTGCTGGTCGACGATCCCTCCCTTATTCCGGGCGCCGTCGAGGAGATGTTGCGGTGGAACAGTCCGGTGGTCCACATGGCGCGCACCGCGACGACCGACGTGGAGATTCGTGGTCAGCCGATCGCCGAAGGCGACGTGGTGGTGATGCTGTACGGGTCGGCCAACCGGGATGAGGACGTATTCGGTGCTGACTCCGAACAGTTCAAGGTGACCCGGCACCCCAACCCCCACATCGCGTTCGGTTGCGGCGAGCATTCCTGTGTCGGAGCGCAATTGGCGCGGCTGGAGGCGGCCGTCATGTTCGAGGAGTTGCTGCGCCGCTTCCCGAAGCTGGAGCTGGCGGGAGAGGTGGAGCGGATGCGGGCCACCATGGTGCCCGGCGTGAAGCGTATGCCGGTTCGGCTGCACGATAGATCAGGAGGATCAAGTAAGTGACCGATTCAGACACCGAGGTCAGCGCGAAGCTGCGGGCGCTCGTCGGGCAACCCACCGGGGACCCCGGGAAGCCTTCGATAGCACCGGACCCGGTCAATCAACCGATGATTCGGCATTGGGCTCACGCGCTCGACGACATGAACCCGGTCTACCTGGACCCGGAGTTCGCGGCCGCGTCGAGGTTCGGCGGAATCGTGTCACCTCCGGTGATGCTGCAAACCTGGACGATGCCGGCGCCCAAGCTGGAGGGGATCAGGGAACGTGGCGGCGCCCCGGTCGAAATCGAAGGCAACCCGACGGCTTTCCTCGACGAAGCCGGGTTCAGCAGCACGGTGGCGACCAACTCCGAGTTCGAGATCGAGCGCTATCCCCGGCTCGGCGATGTCATCAGCGCGACATCGGTGTTCGAGGATGTCTCCCACGAGAAGAAGACGGCGAAGGGCACCGGCTATTTCTTGACCTGGGTGATCACCTACTCCGATCAACACGGCGAGGTGCTGGGATGGCAGCGATTCCGGGTGTTGCGATTCAGGTCGGAACGCTGATGACATCCCGCTTGGCACCGGCGATCGGGCCGGACACCGAATTCTTCTGGAATGGCCTACGAGAGCACAAACTGCTGATCCAGCGCTGCACAGGATGCGGAGCCCTGCGCCATCCGCCACGGCCCATGTGCCCGAAATGCCGTTCCCTGCAATGGGATGCGATCGAGTCGTCGGGGCGCGGCACTGTCTACAGCTATGTGATGCCGCTGGAGCCCCGCTTTCCGTCCTTCGACTATCCCTACATCGTCGCGCTGGTGCAGCTCGATGAAGGGGTGCGGCTGGTGTCCGATCTTTGTGACATCGACCCCGCCGACGTCACGGTCGGGATGCCGGTCGAGGTGTTCTACCGGGCGTTCGATGACGGCCTTGTGCTGCACCAGTTTCGGCCGGCCACAGGGGACGGCGAGGAGGGTAAGCGATGACGACGGCCAGAACCCGGACCACCACGCTGCAGTGGGCCGACATCGACGTCGGCGACGAGGTAACCCCGCTCGAGATCCCGATCACCACGACGATGATCGTCGCCGGCGCGATCGCGTCGCGTGACTTCATGCCCGTACACCACGACCGCGACTACGCCGACAAGCAGGGCTCGCCCAATGTGTTCATGAACATCCTGACCACCAACGGGTATTGCGTGCGCTTCCTCACCGACTGGGCCGGACCCGAGGCGATGGTCAAGAAGCTGTCGATTCGACTTGGCGTGCCGTGCTATCCCGACGATCCGCTGCACTTCACCGGCAGCGTGACGGGTAAAACTAGGGGTTCAGGGGGGTCGCCGACGGCTGAGAACTTCGTCGAGGTGACATTCAAGGCCTCGAACAGCCTGGGCGATCATGTCTCAGGAACCGCGGTCCTGAGCCTGCTCGACGGGGCCGGCGCATGAGCCGCTCGCTGCCCGGCAGCTGCGCCATCGCGGGGATCGGCCAGACCGAGTTCTCCAAGGAGTCCGGGCGCAGCGAGCTCCAATTGGCCTGCGAGGCGGTCAGTGCCGCGCTCGATGACGCCGGGCTGGCCTCGAGCGACGTCGACGGCATGGTGACATTCACGATGGACTCCAGCGACGAGATCGACGTCGCCCGCAACGTGGGCATCGGAGACCTGTCGTTCTTCTCCCGCGTGCCGCACGGCGGCGGCGCGGCGGCCGGCACCGTGGTGCACGCGGCAATGGCCGTCGCGACCGGGGTGGCCGACGTGGTGGTGTGCTGGCGTGCGTTCAACGAACGCTCCGGAATGCGGTTCGGCGGCAGCGGACGCACCGACTTAGGGGCTCCGCCGTTCATGGCGCACTACGCCCCGTTCGGATTACTCACCCCCGCAGCGTGGGTCGCGATGCACGCCCAGCGCTACATGTCGACATACGGGGTCACCAACGAGGACTTCGGCCGGATAGCCGTTGTGGATCGCGCACACGCGGCGCGCAATCCCAATGCCTGGTTCTACCAGCGGCCGATCACCCTGGAAGACCACCAGAACTCGCGCTGGATCGTCGCACCGGTGCTGCGACTCCTGGATTGCTGCCAGGAAAGCGACGGCGGGGTTGCACTGGTGGTGACCAGTGCCGAGCGCGCCCGGGACCTGCGGCAGCCGCCAGCGGTGATCACCGCGGCCGCCCAGGGCGCCGCCGCCGACGGCGAGATGATGACCAGCTACTACCGCGAAGACATCACGGGGCTGCCGGAAATGGGCGTGGTCGCCGAAAGGCTTTGGCGGGACTCGGGTCTGGGACCGAAGGACATCCAAACCGCCTTCATCTACGACCATTTCACGCCGTTTGTGTTCACCCAACTGGAGGAACTCGGCTTCTGCGGACGTGGGGAGGCGAAAGACTTCGCCACCGTCGAGCGGCTGTCCCTGGGCGGGGAACTACCGATCAACACCAACGGCGGGCTGCTCGGCGAGGCCTACATCCACGGCATGAACGGCATCACGGAGGGCGTTCGTCAAGTCCGCGGCACCTCCTGCAACCAGGTCGACAACGTCGAGCACGTGCTGGTGACGTCGGGGACCGGTGTACCCACGAGCGGACTGATTCTCGAACCCGCCGGGTGACCTGTCGATGAGCCAGGCTTCGCCAACCCACGCGACCGACACCCGCGAGCTCATCGTCGAGTCCGCTTACATCTGCTTCCGCAAGCAGGGCCTGCAGAAGGCGACGATCGTCGACATCGCCAGGACGGCGGGCGTTTCGCGCAGCACCATCTACGAGTATTTCAGCGACAAGGACGCGATCATCGAAGCGTGCGCCGAAAACGCCTCGGAGCGGTTCTATCGCGAGATGGCCGGAGCGATGGGCCGCGGCAGCTCGCTCGAGGACAAGTTGAGCCGTGCGGCGGTCTTCGTGACCCAGGCGCGGCGCGTCATCGCCTCCGAGAGGTACTTCGACGAGGACGCGGTAAGCCTGCTCCTGACCAAGGATGCCGCAGTCCTGCTGCGCGAGTGCGTGGACTTCTTCGCGCCCTATCTCGCCGCCGCCAGACTCACCGGCGAGGTTCGCAAAGATCTTGACATCGAGGCCGCCGCTGAATGGTTGGCGCGCATCTTGTTCTCGCTCTTCAGCACGCCGTCGTCGACATTGAACATGGACGACCCCGACGTGGCTGCGGAGTTCGTGCGGGCCCACGTAGTACGCGGGTTCGCCGGCGATCGCGCGCGACCGAGGCGCGCCCAATGACGGTGTTCGATTGTGCACGCAAGGCTTTCGGTGTGATGCCAGGGCGGCATTTCAGCTATTTTCACGCCCTGCACGCACACTCGACGCCCTCATTGCACACTCAATGCGCCAGCGCCCGCAAGAAGAATGTCAGGTTGGCCGGGCGCTCGGCCAAGCGTCGCATGAAGTAGCCGTACCACTGGCCGCCGAACGGCACGTACACCCGAACCCGGTTGCCGGCGTCGGCCAGTCGTCGCTGCTCGTCGTCGCGGATGCCGTACAGCATCTGGTATTCGAAGTCCATTGCGCTACGGCTCTTTTCGCGTGCCAGCGCCGGCACCGCCTCGATCACAGCCGGGTCGTGGGAAGCCACCATCGGATATCCCGATCCGCTCATGAGCACCCGCAGGCAGCGCAGGTACGCGTCGGTGACGGCGGCCGGGTCTCGATAGGCCACCGATGCCGGTTCGTCGTACGCGCCCTTGCACAACCGGACCCGCCCACCCGTCGCGGCGAATTCTTCGCAGTCGCCGGGTGTGCGTCGCAGGTACGCCTGCAAGACCACGCCGAGCCAGGGAAAGTCGAGCCGCAGATCCCGCACGATCGACAGCGTCGACTCGGTGGTGGTGTGGTCTTCGGCGTCCACCGTCACCCACACCCGGGCCCGCTGCGCCGCTTCGCAAATCGCGTGGGCCTTTTCCCGGGCGATCTTTTCACCGTCGCGTTCCAGCGACTGCCCCAGGGCGGACAGCTTCAGCGACACCTCCAGCGGCCGGGCGCCGTTCCCGGCGCGGTCGCCGAGCCGGCTCAGGTCGTCGATCAGATCGAGGTAAACCCGCGTCGCGGCACTGGCGCCGTCGGCTTCGGCGACGTCCTCGCCGAGGTAGTCGACGCTGACGTACCGGCCCGAATCACGAAGGACGGCAATGCTGTCCAGCACGCTTGCGATCGTCTCCCCGGGCACGAACCGCCGTACCACCTTGCGGGTGACCGGCAACCGTTCGGCGGCGCGGCGCAGCCCCTCCCCCCGCCCGGCGGCCAGGATCACCGGACGCAGGGTGTTGGCGAATACGCCGGCCATTGCCTAAGAACCCATGTGCGGATAGGTGTGTCGCGTCGCGGGGACGAACGTCTCCTTGATGGTGCGTGCCGACGTCCAGCGCAGCAGGTTCAGCACCGAGCCCGCCTTGTCGTTGGTGCCCGAACCGCGCGAACCCCCGAACGGCTGGCGCCCGACGACGGCGCCGGTGGGCTTGTCGTTGACGTAGAAGTTCCCGGCGGCGAACCGCAGCCGGTCCTGGGCCGTCAGGACGGCGTCACGGTCGTCGGCGATGACCGCGCCGGTCAGCGCGTAGCGCGAGCCCGTGTCGATGACGTCCAGGATCCGGTCGTAGTCGTCGTCGGGGTAGACGTGCACCGACAGCAGCGGACCGAAGTACTCGGTGGCGAAGGACTCGTCGGTGGGATCGTCGGACAGCAACACGGTCGGCCGCACGAAATAGCCGACGCTGTCGTCGTATTCGCCCCCGACCGCGATCGTGACGCCGGCGGCGCTTTTCGCACGCTCGATGGCGTTGACGTTCTTGGCGAACGCGCGCCGGTCGATCAGCGCGCCGCCGAAGTTGCCCAGATCGGTGATGTCGCCGTAGCGCAGCGCGGCGGCAATCCCCAGGAACTCGTCGCCCATGCGCTGCCACACCGAATGCGGGATGAACGCCCGGGAGGCAGCCGAACACTTCTGCCCCTGGTAGTCGAACGCCCCGCGAATCAGGGCGGTGCTCAGCACGTCCGGCCGCGCCGAGGCGTGGGCCACGACGAAGTCTTTGCCGCCGGTCTCGCCAACCAGCCGCGGGTAGCTGCGGTAGCGGCCGATGTTGGCGCCGACCTGCTGCCACAGCTGCTGGAAGGTGGCCGTCGACCCGGTGAAGTGGATGCCGGCCAGGCGCGGATCGGAAAGTGCCACATCGGAAACCGCGAACCCGTCGCCGGTGACCAGGTTGATCACACCGGGCGGCAACCCCGCGGCCTCGAGCAGTTGCATGGTCAGGTAGGCCGACAGGGTCTGGGTGATGGACGGCTTCCACACGACGGTGTTGCCCATCAGCGCCGGCGCGGTCGGCAGATTGCCGGCGATGGAGGTGAAGTTGAACGGCGTAATCGCGCAGACGAAGCCGTCCAGCGGGCGGTAGTCGCTGCGGTTCCACTCGCCGGGTCCGCTGATCGGCTGCTGCGCCAGGATCTGGCGGGCGAACGCGACGTTGAACCGCCAGAAGTCGACCTGCTCGCAGGGCGAGTCGATCTCGGCCTGATAGGCGGACTTGGATTGGCCGAGCATCGTCGCGGCCGCGATCTGCTCCCGCCACGGCCCGGCCAGCAGGTCGGCGGCCCGCAGGAACACCGCTGCGCGTTCGTCAAAGGGCAATGCCGCCCAGGCGTTTTTGGCGGCCATCGCGGCCTCGATGGCCGCGGTCGCATCGGCGTGCACGGCGTTGGTCAGGGTGCCCAGCGCCGCGGCATGCCGGTGCGGCTGGACGACGTCAATGCGCTCACCGTCGCCCATGCGGTGGCGACCGCCGATAACATGGGGCAGCTCGATCGGGTGGTCGGCCAGCGCGGCCAGTTCGGCCAGTAACCGGGTGCGTTCCGGGGATTGCGGGGCGTAGTCATGGGCCGGCTCGTTGGCCGGCGTCGGCACCTGGGTGATCGCGTCCATGATGCCAGGATCCTCGGCACGCCACCCGAATGGTTTAGCTGATCCGACAAGATACGCACCACTGCCTAGTAAGATCGGACAACATGCGGGAGTGCGGTGTGGGGCTGGGCCAGCTATTGCTCGCGTTGGACGCGACGCTGGTCAGCTTGGTCGACTCCCCGCGCGGACTGGACCTTCCGGTGAGTTCGGCGGCCCTGATCGATTCCGACGATGTTCGGCTTGGTCTGGCGGCGTCGGCGGGCGCGGCCGATGTCTTCTTCCTTCTGGGCGTTACCGACGCCGAGGCGCTGCGGTGGATCGCCGATCAGGCGCGCGAGCGGGTGCCGGTGGCGATCTTCGCCAAAGAGCCGTCCGACGCGCTGGTCACCGCGGCGGTTGCGGCCGGGTCGGCGGTGGTGGCCGTGGAGCCGCGGGCCCGCTGGGAGCGGCTGTACCAGTTGGTCAACCACGTGTTGGAGCATCACGGGGACCGCGCCGACCCGGCGGACGATTCCGCCACCGACCTCTTCGGCTTGGCCCAATCGCTGGCCGACCGCATCCACGGCATGGTCAGCATCGAGAACGCCCAATCACAGGTGCTCGCCTACTCGGCATCCAACGACGAGGCCGACGAGCTGCGCCGCCTTTCCATCCTGGGCAGGGCGGGCCCACCGGAGTACCTCGAGTGGATCGGCCAGTGGGGCATTTTCGACGCGCTGCGCGCCGGCGGCGACGTGGTGCGGGTGGCCGAACGCCCGGAGTTGGGTCTGCGCCCCCGGCTGGCCATTGGCATCTACCAGCCGCCGGCCGCTCCCCGCCGACCGCCGGTGTTCGCCGGAACCATTTGGGTGCAGCAGGGTTCCCAGCCGCTGGCCGACGACGCCGACGAGATCCTGCGGGGCGCGGGAGTGCTGGCCGCCCGGATCATGTCACGGCTGGCGGCCCGCCCGTCCACGCATGCGCGGCGAGTGCAGCAACTCCTCGGCCTCACCGATCTCGAAATTTCAGAGCCCGACGTGGCCGCCATCGCGCGCGAACTCGACCTCGCCACCGACGGGTCCGCCGCGTTGATCGGCTGGGACACCGCGGGCACCGAGTCGCGTCCCGCGCGGCTCGCTGACGTACTGGCATTGAGCGCCAGCGCTTTTCGGCGCGATGCCCAGGTGGTCTCCCACGGGTCGCGGATTTACGTCGTGCTCCCGCAGGCCGCGACGCCCCGGGGGGTCACCTCATGGGTCCGCGGCACGATCGGTGCCTTGCGAACCGAGTTGGGCGTGCAGTTGCGAGCCGTTATCGCCGCCCCCCTGGCGGGCCTGGCGGGCGTCGCCGCGGCGCGCACCGAGGTCGACCGCGTGCTGGACAGCGCTGAGCGACATCCGATTTCAATCGGGCAGGTGACATCGCTGGCCGAGGCCCGCACCACCGTGTTGCTCGACGAGATCGTCACCCTGGTCGGCGGCGACGAGCGGTTGGTCGATCCGCGGATACGCGAACTTCGCGCACAGGATCCGGCGCTGGCCGACACGCTGCGGACCTACCTGGACAGCTTCGGGGACATCGCCGCCGCCGCTCAGTCGCTGCGGGTGCATCCCAACACGGTGCGCTACCGGGTGCGGCGGATCGAGAAGCTGATGTCGACCTCGCTGGCCGATCCCGAAGTGCGGCTGCTGTTTTCGTTGGGGCTGCGCGCCGCCGAGCACTAGGCGTAGGCAGGTCCACCCCCCGCTGGTCTTTGATGCTGAACCCGTTGCTGTCTTGGCGGCGGTCGTTCATGTTGCGGAACTGACCGAAAAGCTGGACGTCTCCGTCGGCACCCTGGAAGGGGGCGGGGTGACGCCCTACTCACCGAGTTTGCTGCTCAGGCCCGGGCTTGCGTATTGCGATGTTGAGGTACGGCATGAACAGCCCGAGGGCCAAGTCAGGACGTTGCCGACGCAACAAATCGGCATAGCGGCGGTTGCTGGATCGGCGATAGTACAGCCACCGCAGCGGGTTCTGCCTCATCTGGAAGGTCTGCTGATCGACCATGAAGTCGAGGCCGGACGCGGGTCCCAGCGCCAGCTCGATGTCGTGTTAGCTCACCCCGCGACCGCGGCGGCTGAGCTCCAGCTTCGCCCCCTCGGACGTCGTGTCGAAAGCCGCCGCCTGGTATCTCGGCGTCTGCTTGAGGTACTCCAGGGCGATCTCGTCGGGCAGCCAGTGGAAGAACGGTAGGTCGGCGGTGTGGTCGTCGAAAAGCCACAGCCGATTGGGCGCCTCGATGATGCACAGGATCCCCCCGTCGGCCAACAGCTGCCAGGCCGCGCGCAGGCTCCGCTGGCGCTCACTGTGCGTCATGTGCTCCAACGACGCGAAGAAAATGACCATATCGAAGCCTTGATGATCGAAGCGCGCGTCGATCTCGGTGGCATTCAGGTGATGCAGCGACGGCTCGTCGAGGCCGAAGAAGCGCAACCGCGCCCGCGTCACCTCGATGGATTCCGGCACCACATCGATTCCTGTGACGTCGGCGCCTTGCTCGACCAGCGCCATGACCGACGACCCGATACCGCAGCCGATTTCCAAAACCCGGGCCCCGTCCAGGCGTCGAAGCTCGTTGAGCCAGGGCACGTACTCGTGCCGGTCGTAGATCAGGCGCCCGACGGTGTGCTCGTCGATGTCGTGGCGTCCCACCTCGGAATCCCAGTATTCCTCGGTAGACGAGTTGTGCCGCAGGTGATCACGGAACCGGTCCACGCACACCGGATAGAGGCTCACGAACCGTCGACGGATATCGGCTGTGGTGCGCCGGTCGGCGCGCCAGATGATGCGGCGGGCCGACTCTTTCGCACGCTCCTTGGTCAACAAATGCGCCACACGTCCCCATCGGTGATGAATGCCACCAGCACGGCTATCATCGCATTCGACGGCGGCCACTGCGCGGCAGGCGCCACGCGGCAGTCGATTTCAAGCAATGGTTATCCTCACGCTGAAGGTAATTTGGAGTGTTGCACCGGATTTGCATCCGGTTAGGCTTCCTGGGTGGTGAAGACTCCCTCGTCGTATCTGGTGCTGGCCTCCCAGCGCAGCGGCAGCACGCTGCTGGTCGAATCGCTGCGTGCGACCGGCGTGGCCGGCGAACCTCAGGAGTTCTTCCAGTACCTGCCGAGCACGAGCCAGGCGCCGCAGCCTCGGGAGTGGTTCGCCGACGTC
This sequence comes from Mycobacterium sp., assembly GCA_031292665.1. GTDB lineage: Bacteria > Actinomycetota > Actinomycetes > Mycobacteriales > Mycobacteriaceae > Mycobacterium. The sequence continues at coordinate 42,494 of JARLGR010000091.1, forward strand.
CAGGACGAGTCGATCCTGCGCCTGCTCGATCCCCTCGACCCGGGCAAGCCGGACCTGGCGCCCGCCGAGACCTGGCGCGATTACATCCGCACCGTCGGCAGGACGCCGAACGGAGTGTGGGGCGGCAAACTGATGTGGAACCAGACACCGCTGTTACTGCAACGCGCCGCTGAACTGCCCGATCGATCCGGCGGATCCGACAGCAGTCTGCTCGCCGCGATCGGCGATGTCATCGGCGAGGAACCGCTACTCATTCACGTGTACCGCCCAGACGTCGTGTCGCAGGCGGTCTCCTTCTGGCGGGCGGTGCAGACGCGGGTGTGGCGTGGCAGGCCCGATCCGGTGCGCGACGCCCGTGCCACCTACCACGCCGGAGCGATTGCCCACGTGGTCACCATGCTGCGCGCCCAAGAGGAGGGTTGGCGGAACTGGTTCGCCGAAGAAGACATCAAACCCATGGACGTCTCCTATCCGGTGCTGTGGCGCAACCTGACTCAGGTGGTCGCCAGCATCCTCGAGGCGTTGGGGCTCGACCCGCGGCTGGCACCCGAACCGGCGCTCGAGCGGCAGGCCGACCACCGGTCCGACGAGTGGGTCGACCGCTACCGTGCGGATGCCGAGCGGGAGGGCCTCCCCACCTGACTGTCACTTCGAGGCGAGCGCCCACTGTATGAATCACTCTTATGCGCAAAGCCTCCGGCATGCCACGGCCGGCTAAGGCGATGCGGGGCCGAGGGTCATGAGCGACGGGTTCCCGCGCCCGGGCGAGGACCAACGTCGGCGACCGGTTCGGCGAATGGGATCCGCCCGGCTGCAGACCCGATTCGCGGTTCCAGGAGCGCCGCAGACCGCCCGCATTCCGGTCATGCCGGGCGGGGGTGAGACGGTAACCTTGCGCCCATGCAGACGTCGTCCGTTGTCTCCCTGCTGCGGGAACGCGCCGGTCTACAGCCCGACGATCTGGCGTTCTGCTACACCGATTACGAGCACGATTGGGCGGGGGTCACCGAAACCCTGACCTGGGCCCAGCTGTACCAGCGCACCCTGAACGTTGCGCACGAGGTGAAGCGGCACGGCGCGGTCGGGGACCGCGCCGTGATCCTGGCTCCGCAGGGTCTTGCCTACATCGTCGCCTTCCTGGGCGCGATGCAGGCCGGGCTGATCGCGGTTCCGCTGTCGGTTCCGGCGGCCGGCTCGCACGACGAACGGGTAGCCGCCGTGCTCGCGGACACGGAGCCCACCGTCGTCCTCACGACATCCGCCGGCGCCCCCGCCGTGCGCGAGTACCTGCAAAAGCCCAACGGGGACGGCGCCGTCATCGAAGTCGATTCCCTGGATTTGGACGACCCGGGCGCGCCGAGCATTCGGGTGGGCAACGCACCGAGCACCGCATACCTGCAGTACACATCCGGCTCGACCCGCCTGCCGGCCGGGGTGATGATCTCCCACCGGAACCTGTCGGTGAACTTCCAGCAGCTGATGGCCGACTACTTCCCGGAGTTCAGCGGCGTGGCCCCGCGGAACATGACAATCGTGTCGTGGCTGCCGTTCTACCACGATATGGGCCTGGTCCTCGGCGTCTTCGCGCCCATCCTGGGCGGCTACCTCGGCGACCTGACAAGCCCGGTCGCCTTTCTGCAACGCCCGGCGCGGTGGATCCGATCGATGGCCAAACCGGTCCCCGTATTCTCCGCGGCGCCGAATTTCGCGCTGGAGATGGCCGCGCGAAAGGCCTCTTATGCGGACCTCGACGGGGTCGATCTCGGGAACGTGCTGGGAATCATCAGCGGTGCCGAACGGATCCATCCGGCCACGCTGGACCGGTTCTGCAAGCGATTCGCCCCGTACAACTTTCGCGAAGATATGATGCGCCCCTCCTACGGGCTGGCGGAAGCGACCGTCTATGTCGCCAGCCGCACCGCTCGCGGCGCGCCCAGAGTCGGGCATTTCGAGCCAGAGCAGCTGTCAGAGGGCAACGCGAAACCGCATTCCACAGAGGGCGGCGCACCGCTACTGAGCTACGGCATGCCCACATCGCCGACGGTGCGCGTCGTGGACCCCGACACGTGCATCGAATGCCCGGCGGGCGCGGTCGGTGAGATTTGGGTCCGCGGCGAGAACGTGGCCGAAGGCTACTGGCGGAAGCCCGAAGAGAGCCAGCGCACGTTCGGCGGAATGTTGGCGCACCCCTCGCCCGGCTCACCCGATGGGCCGTGGCTGCGAACCGGAGACCTCGGGTTCGTCTGCGACGACGAGATCTTCATCGTGGGCCGCATGAAGGACCTGCTGATCGTCTACGGGCGCAACCACTACCCCGAGGACATCGAGTCGACGGTTCAGGAAATCACCGGCGGTCGGGTCGCGGCGATCTCGGTGCCCGTCGATGAGACCGAGAAATTGGTGGCCATCATCGAACTCAAGAAGCGTGGCGACTCCGACGAGGACGCGTTGCACAAGCTCAACGCCGTCAAGAACGATGTCACCGCGGCAATATCGAACTCGCACGGTCTCAAGGTCGCCGACCTGGTCCTGGTGCCACCCGGGTCGATTCCCACGACCACGAGCGGCAAGATCCGGCGTGCCGCCTGTGTGGAACAGTACCGGCGGCGAGCCTTCACCCGGTTGGACGCCTAGCCGCCGCAACAAAGACCATGTTGATCACCGTCCTGGTGATGGCCCTCGCCGTGAGCCTCGAACCGTTCCGGATCGGGATGACGGTGCTGATGCTGAACAGGCCCAGGCCGTCGCTGCAGCTGACCGCGTTCCTGTTCGGCGGGTTCGCGATGGGGATGAGCGTGGGCCTGGTGGTCCTGTTCGTCCTGCGGCGCGCGTTGACGGGCTCGGGATACTTCACCTTGCCCAGGGTGCAGATCCTGATCGGCGTCCTGGCGCTCGTGGCCGCGGCCGCCCTGGCTGTGAAAGCGTCCGCCGGCCGGCCGGCCGGGTCGGAAAGGCTCTCGACGTGGACCCGACGGCTGCTGACCGGGCGGTCGCTGTGGGTGGCAGGGGTGGCCGGGCTCGGGATCGCGCTGCCGTCCGTGGATTACCTGGCCGCGCTCGCGGTCATCCTGGCTTCCGGTGCGGCGGCCACCGAGCAGGTCGGAGCGCTGCTGATGTTCCACGTGGTGGCCTTCGCGCTGGTGGAGATCCCGCTGCTGGCCTACGCGCTGGCACCCCGCCGGACGCACTCGGCGATGGCGGCGCTGCACGAGTGGATCCGTGCGCGTCAACGCCTCGAGGTTGCCGCCCTGCTGGCTGTGGTGGGCGCCGCCCTGCTGGTTGCCGGTCTCGCGGGTCGGTGAACGGCTGCGGGGCGCGAAGTGTGCTCTGCCACAACCACATCCAGAATTAGCTGGGCGCAACGCCAAGCGGCCGGCGCAGGGCGGGCATTCGGCAGGGTGACGCAAACCGTAGCAGCGATGACCAGGGGCGAGAGTCCCGGCGGGGCAAAACAGGCTATGCCATGGCCCTCAGGATTGCGCCTCCGCAAGAAAGCGATCCGTCACTTCGGGCCCAGTCGAATGCATCTTGATGGACAAGTCCAGTAACCGGTCCTTCGCCTTCTTCGGAAGCAACTCGATGGAGCGGGTAGTGGCCGAATCGTACTTCGCGCCCGGATACCGCTGCAGGAGCAGGTTTTTCTGCTCTTCGGTCGTATAGATCTCCAGCAGCCTCATGCCGGCGAAGGCCTCGTTCGCCAGGTCGGCCATGCCGGCATTCTGCAACAGCTCCAGCCGTTCCTCGTTGATCCACACGTTGATCTTGATGTTGCCCGCGGCACTGCTCACGAGTCGAGTCCTTCCAATTGGTTCACAGTGAAGACTGGGCGTCTGTCTCTGAGGTACTCCTCGGTCACGAAAGGTGAACCCTCGCCGTGCTTGGCGGCGCATTCCATGACGACCTCGAATACCTCGTGGCGCATGACTTTCTGCGTCGGCTTCACCTCGTCGGTCAGGATGCTCCGGATCAAGCTGCCGCTGAAGCTCTGGGACTTCGAGTCATGGCCGCACAGAGCGGAGTTGGTGACTTCCTGGCATTCGGGGCAATACCAGTTCTCGCGGAGGAACACCGGTTTGATACCCAGCTCCGTCCGGTAGTGCTGGAGGAGATTCTGGGCATCGTAGGGATCGTAGAAGTCGCCGACGCCGGCATGGTCGCGCCCGAACATGTGATGGGTGCATCCGAGATTTGTCCTCAGGATGGCATGGAAGATCGCCTCGCGTGGTCCCGCATACCGCATGTCCCACAGCGTGAAAGACACCATGTGCACCTCTTTTCGGAAGTACCCACTGGTGTTCAGCTCGTTCTGTGTCAAGAGTATGGCCTCGTCGATGTAGTCCCCCACCCGCTTCTGGCCGATGATGGCGTTGACCAGCACCCCCGTCTTCAGATCGTCGACGGGCATGTCCTCGTTGGCGGCGAACCATGCCTGCTTCATCAGTGCCTCGTGGCCGCTATGCGGGACATTCCGGGTCTGATGGGCGACGACGTGCCGCCAGCCCTTTTTCGTCAGCGCATCAATGTGTTGCCTGGGAGTGAGCCAGAAGCTTTTGAACGGCTCGTGGAAGACCGGCTCGTTGATGAGCGTGATGTCCCCGCCGATGAACCTGTTCTCGTAGGCGAGGGTTTTCTTCACCCCGGGGTGCCGGGGGTCCGATGTGCCGTAGGTCTTTTCGGCCATCCGCTCGAGGTCGTACTCGAAGATCTCGTTGACCTCGAAGATCGCCATCGGGGATCCGAGGTATTCGAGGACGACGCTGCCCCCCTCCTTCACGTCGAGCTTCGCGATGTCATCCGCGGATATATCGAACACGATCGGGATGCTCCACAGGGTGCCGTCGGGCAGTTGCATCTTGTCCAACGTCCCATCGATTCCTTGCCGGCCCATGAATCCCGTCAGCGGCGTGAAGAATCCGTAGGAAAGGCTGATGACCTCGTGGGCGGTTGCCTTCGAGATGGCAACGCGGGGCATGCCCTTTATCTGTGCGGCAGCGTTGTCGGTGGACACGCGCTCCACGATCGGCTTCCCATTGTGGCCCTTGTACTCCATAGTCACGACCTCTTTTTCGAATAGCTCGTCGGTGGTTGCGCTGCGTCAGTCGATGGGGCCGGCAGCTAAACTTCGACCATTCCTTCGCGGGAGTTTTGGTCTGGGGCGAGGGCGGGGATGACTCCCGTCTCCTCGAGGTGAGAAATCACTTCGTCGGCCAACGTGTCCGCGTCCCGTTGGCCGCCCTCGACACGCAATTCCGGCTGCAGTGGCGGTTCGTAGGGATCGTCAATGCCGGTGAATCCCTTGATCTCTCCAGCCCGCGCCTTTTTGTAGAGCCCTTTGGGGTCGCGCTGCTCGCAGATCTCTATCGGCGTGTCGATGAAGATCTCCATGAAATCGCCGTCGTCGAGCGTGGCGCGCACGGAGTCTCGGTCGCGACGATAAGGGCTGATGAAAGCGGTCAGCCCCAGCAGGCCGGCCTCGCAGAACAACTTGGCCACCGCCCCGATCCGCCGGATGTTCTCTTCGCGGTCCTCGGCCGCAAACCCCAAACCGAAACGGCCGGCGAAGTCCTTGCCGTGGCGTTCCTCCAGAGTCTCCGGTGCGGCGTTGAGCCCATACCGAACGTTGTCGCCGTCCAGCAGGAAGCTGCGAACGCCCCTCTCGTACAGCTTTTTCTCCACGAGATTGGCCACCGTGCTCTTGCCGCTGGCGCTCAGACCGGTGAACCAGATAACGCACCCCCGGTGGCCATTGAGCCTCTCGCGGTCATCGCGAGTCACGGTGTGTTGGTGCCAGGTGATGTTATTGACCACTTTCAGCTCCTAAGTCGACGTCTCTTTGGTCTCGCCTACGAGTTCGCCCGCGGAAGGGGTCGGGCCCCGCCCGAAGTCGCCGGATGCGGCTCTCACCACGTCCGGGGCACAGCCGGCCTCGATCGCGAGTACCGACGAAAACACAACGGCCACTTGCAATCCTCCGCATCACACGTGGCTGACCAACTGGCGAGCCGAGTACTGGTGGTCTGCGCCACAGGGACCGTTGCCATCGACAGCGGCCCGCTTTTGTGGCGGGCCCACCGCCATCGGGTTTGACGACCTTGGCCGTCCCGCCGACGCAGAACCAGTGACTCATTAGTAATCGAACCATGGTCGTCTGACAAGTTAAGTGGGTCAACTTACAGGTGATTTCCGGACGGGTGTCACCATGCTGCCGTCAGGACGTTGATGGTGTCGGCTCCGAAGCTGCCAGCTCCTCGCACAGATGCTCCGCCAGGCCTTCGACCGTGGTGATCTTGGCGGGGCTGATGCGGACGCCTGTTTCCGTCTCGATGCGGGTCCGGAGTTCCAAGTTACCCAGTGAGTCGAGTCCGTAGTCGGACAATGGCCGATCCGGATCGATCCTGCGCCGCAGCAGCAGGCTGATCAGTCCGGTCACCAAATGGCGAACCGCCGTCGGCCATTGCTCACGGGGCAGCGCCTTGAGCTCGGCGAGGAACTTGCCCGTGTCCGGGTTGCCCCGCCCCACCGACTGGAACGCTTCGGCGAAGCGGCTGCGTTGCGCGAAGGCGGACAGCCAAGGCATGCCGACGATGGGCGCATAGCCGGAATACGGGCGGTCGTAGCGCAGCAGTGTCTGGAACGCGCGGTAGCCCTCAGCCGGCTTGATCGCGACCCCGGTATCTTCGGCCAGTGCGGTGGCGCGGCCGACCTCGGACCAGGCTCCCCAGGCGATCGCGGTGCCCGGCAGTCCCCGGGCCCGGCGCCAGTGCGCGAACGCGTCCAACCAGCTGTTGGCCGCGGCGTACGCCCCCTGACCGGGAGATCCCACCAGCGCGGCCGCCGACGAGAACGAGCAGAACCAATCCAGCGGCTGCCCAAGGGTCGCCTCGTGCAGGTTCCAAGCGCCGTAGACCTTCGGCGCCCAGCAGCGGTCGATGAGCTCGTCGCCGACATTGGTCAACGTCGCGTCCTCGGCGACCGCCGCCGCGTGCAGCACTCCGCGTACGGGCAATCCGGATGCGGTCGCGCACGCCACCAGGCGCCCGGCCGTCGCGGGCTCCGCGATGTCACCGCACTCCACCCGGATGTCGGCCCCGGTTCCGCGCAGCCGCTCGATGGTCTGCCGGGCCTGCTCATCGGGCGCGGCGCGGGAGTTGAGCACGATCCGTCCGCAGCCCGCGCCGGCCATCTCGCCGGCCAGGAACAATCCGAGGCCGCCGATGCCGCCGGTGATGATGTAGGCGCCGTCGGCCCGGAACGGGCGCACCTGTTCCGGGGGCACCACGGCCACGCTGCTGCCCGCCCGCGGCATGTCGAGCACCACCTTGCCGGTGTGCCCGGCGCCGCCGACCAAACGAACCGCGGCGGCCGCCTCGTGGACCGGGTAGTGCGTGGTTTGCGGCAGCGCCAGCTCACCGGCGGCGGTGCGCCCGTACACGGTGGTCAACAGGCGCCGCACGGTGTCCGGGTGGCTGACCGTCAGCAGCGGCACGTCCACCGCGAACAGTGAAAGGTTGCGGCGGAACGGGAACAGTCCGAGGTGGGCGTCGCGGTAGATGTCGCGCTTACCCAGTTCGACGAAGCGCCCGCCGAAGGCCAGCAGTTCGATGCCCGCGCGTCGGGCGGCGCCGGGGAGCGAGTTGAGCACCACGTCGACGCCGTATCCGTCGGTGTCGCGGCGGATCTCGTCGGCGAACTCGGTGCTGCGGGAGTCGTACACGTGCCCGATGCCCATGTCCCGCAACAGTTGCCGCCGCTGCGGGCTGCCCGCGGTTGCGAAGATCTCGCAACCCACCGACCGGGCGATCGCGATGGCCGCCTGTCCGACACCGCCCGTCCCGGAGTGGATCAGCACTTTGTCGGTCGGCGAGATGCGTGCCAGGTCGTGCAGGCTGTACCAGGCGGTCACCGACGCGGTCGGCACTGCGGCGGCGTCTTCCAGCGTCATCCCCGGGGGAAGGGTAACCGCGTGCCGGGCGTCGGCGACGACAAACGTGCCCCAGCAACCGTTACGGGACATGCCGCCGACGCGGTCGCCGACTTCGTGCTCCGTGACGTCCGGTCCGACAGCGGTCACCACGCCGGCGAAGTCACCGCCCAACTGCTCCTGGTGACCCTCGAAGGTGGGATACCGGCCGAAGGCGAGGAGCACGTCGGCGAAGTTGATGGTGGACGCGGTCACCGCGACCTCGACCTCCCCCGGCCCCGGCGCCGCGCGCTCGAATGCGACGAATTCCAGCGATTCCAGGTCCCCCGGGGTGCGGATCTGCAGGCGCATGCCGTCGCGCGGGTGCTCGACGAGGGTGGTTTGGCGTTCGGCCGGGCGCAGCGCGCCGGGCCGCAGGCGGGCGGTGTACCACTGGCCGTCGCGCCAGGCGGTCTCGTCTTCTTCCGAGCCGCTGTTCAGCTGCAGGGCAAGCTGACCGGAGCCGGTCGCGGCGTCGACATCGATCTGGGTTGCACCCAGATGCGGATATTCCGCATCGATCACCCGCATCAGCCCGCGCAGTCCGGCCTGTTCGAGGTTGGCCAGATCGCCGGTGGTCACGCTGGCGGCATTCCTGGTCACCAGGAACAGCCGGGGCGGCTCGACCTCGAGTTCCGAAAGCTCACGGGCGATGGACACCAGGTGGGATACGTAGTCCCGGCCGCGCCGCAGCTCGGCGGACCGGTCCGGGCCGGCGGCCTGCGGGGCGGTCACCACGACGACGCCGGCGAGGCCGTTGAGGTCCCCGTGCGCCGCGTGGCCGTTGATGGCGGCCAGCGACAGCAGCGAACGCAGCTGGGCGGTGTCAACCGGGCCGGGCCGCAAAGGCGCCGTCGTGCAACGTGATCCGTCAGCGTTCAACGCCTCGCCGAGCCGGGTGGTCAGCGGATCCTCGTGGGACACGGTGTCGGACACGGCGAGCAGCAGCCAGGATCCCGGCTGGGTCGGTGTCGCCTCGGGCAGTTCGCGAGGCTCCCATTCGATGGTCAACAGCCGCTCGTTGAGCAGCCGCTGAGCCTGTTCTTGCTCGGAAGACCCGCCGGCCATCCGCAGCCCCTCGACGGTCAACAGCACGGCGCCCGCCCGGTCCAGCACCTCGAGGTCGGCCTCACACCGGCCGGGCCGCGACGAGGTGATCCGGGTGAGGCAGTAGTGCGCGTTGCGCGTCGTCTGGTAGTTGCGCAACCTGCGCACACCGACGGGCAACAGCAGACCGCCGGCGCCCGCCTGCCGCACCTCGGGGTGGACGATGACCGACTGGAAGCACGCGTCCAGCAATGCCGGGTGCGTCGTGTAGGACAGCTGCTGTGAGCGGATCGCCCCGGGCAGAGCGACCTCGGCCAGCACGGTGGTGATCTCGCCTTCGGCAACCAGTGTTGCGGTCAGGCCTGAGAAGACCGGACCGTACTGAACGCCCGCCGCGTCGAACGCCTTTCGTAGTTCGGCGCCGTCCATGCGGCATGGATGGTCGGCGATCAGCGCCTCGATGTCGTGCGCGGGCGGCTGCTGCAGCCCCGCCTGGTCCGCGCCGTCAGCTATCCCCCCCTCCAAGGCGTGCAGGACCGCGCCGGCGCGGCGGATGCGGTCACCCTCCTCGTAGGTGTCGACGGTGAACTCGAGGACGCCGGGAGCCAAGACCGTGGCTGCGGAGGAGGCCTGCGTCTCCTCGGCCAGGAGCGTCTGTTCGAACTTGATGTCCCGGACCTCGGAGGATTCACCTATCGTTGCGCGCGCCGCGGCCAATGCCATCTCGCAGTAGGCGGCACCGGGCAGCGCGGCCATGTTGTGAATCTGGTGGTCGCCCAGCCACGGGTGCGCCTCGGTGCCGACGTCACCCTGCCAGACGTGGCGCTCCGGCTCCTCATGCAGGTGCACGTGCGCGCCGAGCAGGGGATGAACGGCCTGGACCGAGCCGTCGTGTGTCTGGTCGCCCGCCTCGCGGCTGAGCAGCAGCTCGCGGTGCGTCCAGGTCGGCAGCGGCGCGTCCACCAGACACCCCGAGGGGTACTGGACGGAGAAGTCCACCGCGGCGCCGGCGCTGTGCACGTCGGCGACGAAGCCGCGCAACCCGAAGGGCAACTCTTGCTCGCGCCGCATGGCCGCCAGCGCGGTGATGGGCATGTCCAGGTTGGCGGCGTTCTGCTCGACTGCGTGGGTGAGCAGCGGGTGCGGCGCAAGCTCTGCGAAAACCCGGAAGCCGTCTTTGAGGGCCGCCTGCGCGGCCGCGGCGAATCGCACTGTGTAACGGAGGTTTTCGGCCCAGTAGTCGGCATCGAACGACGGCCGGTCCTTTGGGTTCCACAGCGTTGCGGAGTAGTACGGCACTTCGGGCGCCTTGGCCTCGATGTCGGCGAGGGCCTCGACGAGTTCGTCGAGGATCGGATCCACCTGCGGCGAGTGGGAGGCGACGTCCACGGCCACCTCGCGCGCCATCACGTCCTGCTGCTGCCAGGCCGCGACCAGGTCGCGGATGGCCTCGGTGTCGCCACCGACGACGGTCGAGGCGGGCGAGGCCACCACGGAGAGCGCCACATTGGAGATTCCGCGGATGGACAGCTCCGACAGCACCTGTTGGCCGGGCATTTCCACCGACGCCATGGCACCGCTACCGGAGATGCGCTTCATCAACCGCGATGCCCGGCAGATGACGCGCACCCCGTCCTCGACCGACAGCGCCCCGGCGACGACGGCCGCCGCGGACTCACCGAGCGAATGCCCGATGACGGCGCCGGGACGCACCCCGTGGGACTTCATCGTCTCGGCCAGCGCGACCTGCATCGCAAAGATTGTCGGCTGGACGCGGTCGATGCCGGTGACCTTCTCCGGGGCCGACATCGCCTTGGTCACCGAAAAGCCGGACTCCTCGGCGATCAGCGGCTCGATCGCGGCGATCGTGGCGGCGAAGACCGGCTCCGTGGCCAGTAGCTCGGCCCCCATCCCGGGCCACTGCGAACCCTGCCCGGAGAACACCCACACCGGGCCCCGGTCGCCCTGGCCCACGGCAGGCTCGTACGGCAAGTCGCTGTCGGCGACTTCGCGCAGGGCCTTGCTGAGCTGATTGAAGTCGCTCGCCGAGACGACCGTCCGGACCGGCCGGTGCGCGCGGCGCCGGGACAGCGTGTAGCCGAGGTCCCGCGGGCCGGCACCGCTTGGGTCGCTGCCGTGTTCGTCGAGCCAATCAGCCAGGCGGGCGGCCGTGACGCGCAGTTGCTCGGCCGACGTGGCCGAAATCGGAAAGAGCAGCGGTCCGTCGGCCTGCGGTGTGGCCGCCGGTTCGTCAGGGGCCTGCGCAGGTGTGCGCTCCGGGGCCTGCTCCAGAATGGCGTGCACGTTGGTGCCGGACATCCCGTATGACGACACCGCGGCGCGCCGTGGGTGGGGGCGGTTGGTGGGCCAGGGTGTGTTGGCCTGCGGCACGAAGAGTTCGGTCTTGATCTCGGCAATCTGATCGGGCAGGCGAGTGAAGTGCAAGTTCTGGGGGACCATGCCGTGCTGGAGCGCCAGGATCGCCTTCATCAGCCCCAGCGCTCCGGAGGTGGAGTGCATGTGGCCGAAGTTGGTCTTCACCGACCCCAGCGCACACGGGCCGTCCGTTCCGTACACGGCGGCCAGGCTCGCGTACTCGATGAGGTCCCCGACTGGTATGCCGGTTCCGTGCGCCTCCACGAAACCGATCGTGGAGGCCTCGACCCCCGCGGCGGCCAGGGCGCTCTGGTAGACGGCGACCTGCGCCGTCTCCGATGGCGTCGCGATGTCCACGGTGCGGCCATCCTGATTGGCGGCCGTGCCGCGCAGGACCGCGAGGACGCGATCACCATCGCGCTCGGCATCCGGCAGACGTTTGAGGAGCAGCACGACACAACCCTCGCCGGACACGAACCCGTCCGCCGCGGCGTCGAACGCGTGGCACTTACCGGTGGGCGACACCATGCCCTGCAGCGAACCGGTGATCGACCTGCGCGGTTCCAGGGTCACGACGACGCCACCCGCCAGCGCGAGGTCGCTTTCGCCCCTGTCCAGGCTGACGCAGGCCTGGTGTACCGCCATCAACCCGGAGGAACAGGCCGTGTCCACCGTGAACGCGGGTCCATGGAGCCCGAGCGCGTAGGCCACCCGGCCCGACGCGAGGCTGGGACTGGTGCCGGAAGATCCGTATGGCCCGTCGGCGGCCCCGATCTCCACGGTCAGCATTTCGTAGTCGCCGTGCGTCAGGCCGACGAAGACGCCGGCCTGTGACTGTGCCAACGAGGACGGGTCGAGTCCTGCGTGTTCGATCGCGTCCCACGACGATTCCAGCAGCAAGCGATGCTGCGGGTCGATCGCGATGGCCTCGCGCTCGGTCATGCCGAAAAAATCGCAGTCAAAGCCCCCGACGTCGTCCAGGAAGGCACCCCACCGCGTCACCGACCGGCCGGGCACGCCGGGTTCGGGGTCGTAGAACTTGTCCGCGTCCCACCGCTCCGAGGGAACCTCGCCCACAAAGTCGTCGCCACGCAACAACGCCCCCCACAGGCGTTCCGGGGAATCGATGCCACCGGGAAGTCGGCAGGCCATGCCGATGACGGCAACGGGCGTGGCAGTTTCGGCACGCAATGCGCGGTCCCCCGTTCTCGCCCGACCGGTTGGGCAGTCGGTCCAAATGCTGAGCGAAGCCCGTGCGCGCCTGCGCGCACCCGTTCCATGCATCCGGGTCCAGGATTGGTGATATGCAAATGTCAGCTTACCGACCTGGAACTACGTCAGCTTAACGGTACGAACGCACCCCGCGGCGTCGAGTCGGACCTCCGGGTGAACGCGAAAACCACTCAGCCAGTGCGGAATTCTGCCATTCCCCCAGCGTCAGCAGTCACTTCACCCAGCCGGCTACCGTCGACCACGGGGCAGCCCGGCGCGACACGGAGATCTCAGCAAGAAATCGTCGACCGCCACCGCAGCGTGCGCGGCGGGGGTGGAACCTAAGATGTCGAAATCGTATTTTGCCCAGGGCAATTCAGCGTAGCCACTGCGCCGATCTCGCGTAGCCGCACCGCGAAGCCGCGGCCTGTTCGGCAGGAGTCGGTTTGTTACTCACCCCTCGCCGCGTTGCTCCGGCTTCCCGGACCCGGCCTCCTTCGCCGGGTCCTCCACCACGTGATACATGGGGTCGAGCATCCCCATGGGCCGGTTGCCGGTCTGACGGGCCTTGCCGGTGATCCGCAACAGCTGGCCGGGCTGGATGTCGGCGCCGCCATGGCCGGAACGGAACGTGGCGGTCAGCTCGCCGCTGCTGTCACCGACGACGACTTGCCGCAGGGTCCGCCTGCCCTGGGTGAGGTCTTCGACCGCACTGACCCGTCCCTCGACGGTGGCGCGCTGACCGGAGATCAGCCCCGCCACCATGATCACCGACGGTGGCCGCTCGGGGTGTTCGTAGGCGTCGACGTTGTCGTCCTCACCCTTGGAGACCCACGCTTCGAGTTTGTCGATCTCGTGAGCGAGGCGCTGCTCGAAGCCGTCCGGATAGGCCTCCTTGATCCGCGACTCCACATCGTAGGGCACGATCGTCGCGGCCGCGTCCGGGACGAGGCTGACCGCCCGGGCGATCTTGTCGGCCGTGCGGTCATGCAGCAACCGG